>JAJRVI010000003.1 GCA_024277405.1 Fidelibacterota bacterium | reverse complement strand
CTATATAGATGGTTGCAACCGCTTTCAAGCTTGGTATAAGGTCATCCTTCCCCAGCTCAAGCCCGGTATCGCCGCCATCTCGATCTTCTCTTTCCTCGCTGGGTGGGGGGAGTTTATCTACCTTTATACCTTCATATTCTCGGAGCAGAACCAAACCCTTTCGCTTCTCATTAAGGCCTTAATCGGCGAGTTCCGGTTCACCGATTACGGATTGCTCGCAGCGGTTTCGCTTTTCTACATCTTCCCGGTCCTCGTCTTCTTCATCTTCACGCAGAAGGGGTTGATGCGCGTGACGGTAGGCGGAATCAAAGGAGGGAGGTAAAATTACGGGGTCTTCAGGATTATGGCATCGATCAAGCTTGAGCGGCTGACGAAGAGGTTCGGCAAGGTTGTCGCCGTAAACAACCTCAACCTCGAGGTGAAGGACGGGGAATTCATCGCCCTCCTCGGGCCCTCGGGATGCGGCAAGACCACCACCCTGTTGATGATCGCCGGGATCTACCGCCCCACCGAGGGGAAGATCTATTTCGATGACGTGCTCGTGAACGACGTCGCACCAAAGGATCGGTATGTGGGGCTCGTGTTCCAATCCTATGCGCTTTACCCCCATATGAAGGTCTACGATAACATCGCTTTTCCCCTGAGGCTCGCCAAGGTCCCCCGGAAGGAGATCGAGCGCAAGGTCCACGAGGTCGCCAAGCTCACCAAGATCGAGGAGCTTCTCGACCGTATGCCGGGGCAGCTCTCGGGGGGTCAGCAGCAACGCGTGGCCCTGTGTCGGGCCCTGGTGAAGGAGCCGGAGATCCTCCTCCTGGACGAGCCATTGTCCAACCTGGACGCCCGGCTTCGCATCGAGACCCGGGCCGAGATCAAACGCCTGCAGCGGGAGTTGGGGATCACCACTATCCTCGTCACCCACGATCAGGTGGAGGCCCTGACCATGTCGGAGCGCGTGGCGGTGATGCATACCGGTGTCCTCCAGCAATACGGGCCGCCGGACGAGCTCTACGATCGCCCCCGGAACCTCTTCGTCGCTTCCTTCATCGGCGACCCCCCCATGAACCTGATCCCGGTGGAGCTCGAGCGGGTTGACGGAGGGCTTCGGCTCGTGGCCGACGGCTTCGCTCTGCCTTTGGCGGAGGAATGGGAGAAGCTGTTGGGACAAATTCCCGAGACCTCCTTCACCCTTGGGGTTCGCCCCGAGGATATACGGATCTCTACTGAGGAGCAGCCCAACGCCCTGCTCGGCGAGGTCTTCCTCACCGAGCCCTTGGGGGGTGGAACGTTGGTCCACTTCAAGTTCGGGGAGGTGCCCTTCAGGGTCCTGGCTCCCCGGGAGATCAAGGTCGGGGTAGGCGATAAGTTCTGGTTGGTTCCCGACCAGGACAAGCTCCATCTTTTCACCAAAGAGGGGATTTCCGTGCGGGAGGTGGGGCGGCAAGATGCTCACTAAGGACGATCGCGAGAGGGCTCTCAAACACGCGCCGATCCTGCGGTTCGACGAGCGCGAGCCATTTCTCCCGGTGAAGGTCGGGGTCGAGGTCTTCCGCAAGCCCGAGAGATCCCCATCCTTCCCCCGGATCGTGGATGTGCCGGAGAACGCCTCGTACACCGTGGAGTACGCCATCTGGTGGGATTGGGATATACAGCACCTATACGAACTCGAACACGTGTGGGTCTCAGTGGACGAGGACGACAAGGTCGTCAACGTGGAGGCGAGCTGGCATGGGACCTACCGGCGGTTCCCATTCTGGAAGGAGGAGGAGGGACATCCCGTCCTCTACTCCCAGCCGGGCAAGCACGCCCTCGCCTTCGACCCCCGCGAGTTCCCGGTGATGGACACGATCGAGGCCTGTACATCCCAAGCCGGTTCCATGGGCCTTCTGGTCAAGGACTTTTTCGTAAAGGATTTCCCTGCCAAGACCAAGGACCTCGATCGTGCCGTGGAGAGCTACCTTAAGACCAAGGCCTTCCAGCCCACCTTCAGGTTCGAGAAGGTCTACCGTTTCCCGGACGACGCTTTCATGAACTGGCACGAGCTCAAGGAATATATCCCCAAGCGGGTGAGGGAGATCGTCGCCCAATTATCCCTACAGAAGCAGAAATAAGGGCCCGCTGTGACCGAGCGGGCCCCTCTTCCCCTCAGGGGCGGTCAGCGCCGTACCTCCACGTAGAGGTGGCGTTTGATCTCCTGTTTTGTGGACTTGGCGAACGGTTGGTCCACGAGCTCGATGTCCTCCTTACTCTTTATCCGCTTGAAGACGGCCAAGTTCCGCTGGGCCTCCCGGATGCGTTCCCAGATCAGGTCCTTCGCCTCCTCTTTCTCCGTGATACCCTGCTCGCGCAGCACCTCCCAATTCGGGTAGATCAGGGCCGCCACCACCACCTTGTCCTGGCGTCGCGACTCGTAGACCATGACCTCCTCGATCTCGGGGATGCGGGCGAGCTCCCACTCCACTTCCTCGGGATATACGTTCTTCCCCGACTCCAGCACGATCACGTTCTTCTTACGGCCGGCCAGGTAGAGCCTGCCGCGCCAGTCGAGCTTGCCCAAGTCCCCGGTGCGGAACCAGCCGTCCGGGGTGAGGACCTCGCGGGTGCGCTTGGGGTTGCGATAGTAGCCCATCATCACGTTCGGCCCCCGGGCGAGGACTTCCCCGTATCCGTCCGGACCGGGATCCTCGATCTTCAACTCCACCCCGGGCAGGGGCTTTCCCACCGTGCCCGCCTGGCGGGCGAAGGGCTTGCTGAAGGTGAGGACCGGTGCGGTCTCGGTGAGCCCATAGCCCTGGATGATCCCGAGGCCCAGTCGTCGCAGGCCCCGGGCGACGCGGGGATCCAGAGGCGCGCCCCCGGAGACGAAGAAGCGGAACTCGGGGGAAAGGAGCTTCTTCTTGAGAGCCTTCCCGATGAGCCTGGGGGCCACGTAATAGAGGACCTTCCGGATCGCGTTGGACTTTATGTTCTCCTCGATCCTCCGCCACATGGCGTGGAACAGCTTGGGGACCCCGATGAGGATCGTGAAATGCGAGCGCCGGGCGATCTCGATCAGGTTGCGGTAGTCGTCGGTGTAGAGGGTGGTCGCACCGACGGAGAGGGGCGCGATGAAGGTCGCGGTGAGGCCGTAGATGTGGTACCACGGCACGATCGAGACCACCCGGTCGTCGGGCCCCACCGCGATGCTTTCCGTCACGGCGACGACGTTGGAGGTGATGTTTCGATGGGAGAGCATGACCCCTTTGGCGTCCCCCGTGGTCCCGGAGGTGTACATGAGGAGCGCCAGTTCCTCGGGATCCGGCTTGGCATCGGCGGGCTCGATGACCTCATCGGGGATCAGTTCCCAGATATGGGGGTTCCCGTCCCCCTTCTCCAGGGCGTATACGCCCTGGAGGGATGGGACCTCCGCGGACAGGTCCGCAAGCTCCCCGAACCGCTGGGGGGCGACGAAGAGGAGTTTGACCTCCGCTTCATTGAGGATGCGCCTGACCTCCGCCTTCTGGAGCTCAGCGTCCAGCGGCACGACCACCGCCCCGGCCCGTAGCGCGGCGAAGAAGGTCACCGCCCAACCCAACGAGGGCTTGGAGATTATCGCTACCCTATCCCCGGGGTCGATCTCCCGCGCGATCCATAGGCCGAACCGCCCCGCGAGATCCCAGAGCTTCCCGTAGGAGAGCTCCTTGTATTCGATCCGGTGGCCCCTGATCCGGGGGATGCGGACGGCCATCTTGCGGGGGTGCGCCCGCACCGCCCGCTCCACCAGCTCCTGTATGGTGGGATACCTCTGCTCCTTTCTCGCCACGGTCCCTCCCCTCCTCAATATGACCCCCGCCCGGACCACGTGTCCAGGATGTATTCGTGGGCCTGGAGGCCGGCGATGGCTCCCTCGGCCGCGGAGATCACGGCTTGGGCGTACCGGCCCACGGGCTTCCGCACGTCCCCGGCGGCGAAGACCCCCGGTTGATCGGTGCGCATCCACACATCCGTCACTACGTATCCCTGCTCGTCCAGCTCCAACACGCCCCGGAGCCAATCGGTGGCGGGACGGTACCCGATCTTAACGAATACCCCGTCCACGGGAAACGGCCGCAGTTCCCCGGTCCCCAGGTCCCGCAACACCACCTCGCGTACCACCCCGTCCCCCCGGACCTCCTCCACCACCACGTTCCAGAGGAATTCGATCTTGGGATGGGCCAAGGCCCGCTCCCGGAGGACCGCCTCGGCCCGGATCGCGTGGGGGTCGTCCGCGGGATGGCGCACGGCTATGTAGACCTTCTCGCAGATATCCGCCAGATATAGCGCCTCCTCGAGGGCGGCGTCCCCGGCGCCCACCATGAGCACCCTCTTCCCGCGGAAGAAGAACCCATCGCAGGTGGCGCAGTAGGAGACCCCTCGGCCCTTGAACTCCCGCGCCCCCTTCGCGGGGAGCTCCTTGGGGATCCCCCCCGTGGCCACGATCACGGCCCGCGCGACGAGCTCCCCGGAGTCGGTCTCCACCGTCCACAGCTCTCCCGTGCGCCTGAGCCCCCTGGCCTCGGCCCGGAGGAACTCTCCTCCCAGGTTCGCGAACTGCTTGCGCATCCTCTCCCCGAGCTCCGTGCCGGGGATCGGCTCGGGGAAGCCGGGGTAGTTCTCCACCGTGACCGCTTCGGCGAGCTGCCCCCCGGCCAGGGCCTTCTCCAGGACCAGGGTCTCCAGGCCCGCCCGCTTGGCGTAGATGCCCGCCGTAAGCCCCGCCGGTCCTCCCCCGACGACGATCACATCCCAGATCTTTTCGGTCCCCATCTCCTCTCCGTTCGGTTTTTTCCGTTCGGACCATTATAAAATCACGGGCGGCCTCCGGGGACCCTTGCCGAGGGGTATCCCCTTGGGTAGGGTACGGATGGAAGATGTCCACCAAAAAAGTTTACGAAAAAGAGGGGTTCCTGCACATACAGTTCGACTACGACAAGCGTCTCGTCGACCTCGTGCGGGGTCTCCCCGAGCGGCGGTGGAACAGGTCGAGCCGCACCTGGACCGTGCCCAAGCAGTACGTGGTCACCGTGGTGGACCTCCTCCGGGAGGAGGGGTTCTCCTTCGACGAAGCAACCCTCAAGCTCTACGAGGAGGAACGGACGCGGGATTCAGCCGGCCTCACCGTGTCCCAGCTGAACCTCCAGGTCCGGAACGCCCTCCAGGCGGCCTTCCCCGGCCCGGTGTGGGTGGTGGGGGAGATCCTCGGGTTCAAGAAGAACGCCCATAAGGAGGTAGTGGACTTCCTCCTCGCCGAGAGGGCCCCCGATGGGTCCATCGTGGCGGAGGTGACCGCGGTCCTCTTCCCCGAGGCCCGGGCCCTCATCGAGGGCAAACTCGCCCGCGCGGGTAATCCCTTCCGCTTGGAGGACGAGGTCGTGGTCAGGCTGCTCGTCCAGGTGGACCTGAAGGTCGATTGGGGGCAGTATCGCGTCATCGTCCAGGACATCGATATCGACTACACCCTGGGCGAGGTGGCCCGCCGCAAGGAGGAGATCCTCAGGAAGCTCGCCCGGGAGGGGCTCCTGGAACGTAACCGCTCGCTCGCGTTCCCCGCGCTCCCCCTACGGGTGGGGTTGATCACCAGCCTGGGGTCCGACGCCGAGAACGACGTGCTCAAGACCCTACGGGAGTCGGGGTTTGCCTTCCGAGTGGTAGTACACGGGGCCCGGGTCCAGGGGCCCTACACCGAGCCGTCCGTGCTCAACGCCCTCGATTGGTTCCGGGAGCGGGTTCACGAGTTCGACGTGGTGCTCATCTGTCGCGGGGGCGGGTCCCGCACCGATCTGGCCTGGTTCGATTCGGAAGCGCTGGGGCGGGCGGTGGCCACCTTTCCCATCCCCGTGGTGATCGGGATCGGCCACGAACAGGATTTCTCGGTGTTGGATCACGTGGGCTGGCGGGCCAAGACCCCAACCGCCGCGGCCCAGCTGTTGGTACAGCGGGTGCAGGAGGCCCTCCAGTCCCTGGAGGATTCCCTATCCCGGATCATCCAGCGGGCGGGGACCCACCTCTCCGAGGCAAGACAGCGCCAGGGGGAACGGACACGGAGGCTGTGCCAAGCGGTTGCGAACGCGCTCCGGACGGCCGAACGCGACCTCGCCCGGCTCTCCCGGGCCCTCCCCCGCGCGGTGGGGCTCGCGTTGGGTGGACAGCGGAGCCACCTCGCGGGGGTCCAACGGCGTCTCCTGCGGGCGACGGCCCGGGGACTCTCCGATTCCCGGGCCGGCTTGGAGGGGCTCTCCCGGCGCATCCCCCACCTGGCCACGGCCATCGTCTCGCGGGAGCGGGAGCGGCTGGGGGCCCGTGAGGGGCGGCTCCGCGCCCTGGACCCACGGCGGGTGGTGGAGCGGGGGTACGCGATCCTGCGCCTTCCCGGGGGGAAGGTCGTGGTCGATCCGGCCCAGGCCCCGGCGGGGACGAGGCTCGTGGCCGAGGTCAGGGAGGGGCTCCTGCGGCTCCTCTCGGAGGGAGGGGAGAAGCGTGACGGAGGCGGAACGGGCTGAGCTCTCCTATTCCCAGGCCGTCTCCCGATTGGAGGAGATCCTGGAGCGCCTCGAGCGGGGTGAGGTGGACATCGACGAGCTCTCCACCATGGTCCAGGAAGCGGCGGAGCTCGTGTCCCTGTGTCGGCGGAAGCTCACCCAGGCGGAGATGCAGGTCCGGCGCATCACCGAGCGCCTCGAGCGGGAGGGCGAACAGCCGGGGCCGCCTCCGGAGTCCGCGCCCGGCGGAGGCGAGGAGGAAGAGGTCCCCTTTTAGACCCGGATGACCCGCACAAGGTTCGTCGTCCCCGGCCTCCAGAAGGGGAGGCCGGCGGTGAAGATCACCCGGTCCCCGGCCTCCACGATCCCCCGGGCCCGGGCCGCCCGGATGGAGACGTCGGCCAGGGCGTCCGTTCCCTCGGTAGGGGGGATGAGGACGGGGATCACGCCCCAAACCAGGGCGAGGGCGCGGGCGACGCGGACCGTGGGCGTGGCCGCGGCCACCGGTACCCCGGGCCGGAGCGAGGCCACGAGCCGTGCGGTCCACCCGGACACGGTGGCGCATATGATGGCGGCGGCCCTTATGTCCCGGGCGATCTGCACCGCCGCCTTCGCGCACGCGCCGGGGACCTGGCCCACGAGCTCGGGCGTGAGGCCGGGCACCCGGATGGGGAAGCCGCTCTCCTCGGCGGCGCGGCAGGCCTCGGTCATGGCCCGCACCGCCTCCACCGGATAACGGCCCGCCGCGGTCTCCTCGGACAGCATCACCGCATCCGCGCCGTCCCAGACCGCGGTGGCCACGTCGCTGACCTCGGCCCGGGTGGGGATGGGGGCATGCACCATCGACTCGAGCATCTGGGTGGCGACGATCACCGGCTTCGCCCGCTCGTTGCAGAGGTCGACGAGCCTTTTCTGCACCAAGGGGACGTGATAGGGTCCGATCTCCACGCCCAAATCGCCCCTGGCCACCATGGCCCCGTCGGCCACCGTCACGATCTCCTCCATCCGCTGTACCGCCACCCCCAGCTCCACCTTGGCGATCACGCGGGGGCCGTCCTCGCCCAGGATCGCCCGGGCGGCCTCCACATCGGCGGGCGATTTGACGAACGAGAGGGCCACGTATTCCACCCCTAGCTCCCGGGCCATCTCGAGGGAGACGCGGTCGGCATCGGTGAGGGCGGGATAGGGGAGCTCCACGCCGGGGACGTTGATCCCCTTCCCCGACGACACCGTCCCGCCCCGGATGACCCGACAACGCAGGGCCCCCTCGGTCCGCTCCACCACGGACAGCTCCACCGCCCCATCGGCGATGAGGAGCCTGGTGCCCTCCGGGACATGGCGGGGGAGATCCTCCTGGCGCAACGGGAGACCGCCCCGGCCGAGTACCACGATCTCCCCCGTGGTTAGCTCGAGCGGCTCCGGCAGATCCCCCAGCCTCACCTTCGGCCCCCGGGTGTCGAGGATGACGCCCAGGGGACGCCCGGCCCCCCGCTCCACCTCGCGGACGAGGCGGACGTGCCGTTCGTGGTCCTCCGGGGTCCCGTGGGAGGTGTTCACCCGTACGAGATCCATCCCCGCGGCGGCCATCTCGGCCATGATCCCGGGCGCCTCACAGGCGGGCCCCACCGTCGCCACTACCTTGGTACGCTTCATGGCCCCATAGGGTATAGGGAAACGGGGCAGGGCGCAGGGGTTGCAGGTGAGGAGGAGCTCGGATAAGTTTTTGTGTGGTAACGGATCAGCGTTTTCGCCCGGTACATCGCTTGCGCCGCAAGAAGGAGATCGAAAGAGTCTTCCGCGAGGGGAAGCGCCTCGAGGGTCGCTGGTTCCGCTTCATCCTGTTGCCCAAAGAGGAGGAGATCCCCCGGATATTGGTGGTGGTGGGGAGAAAAGTGGGGAAGGCCGTGGTCCGCAATCGCATCAAACGCGCCGTGCGGGAGGGCTTTCGCAAGCACAAGGATCTCTTCGGGGGATTGGACCTCGTGGTGATCGCGAAGCCCCCTGTGGGCACGATCGAGGAGCCCGGGGAGATCGAGCGCATCTTCCTGCGGGAGTTCGAGGAGGTGAGGGATGCCTCAGGAAATACTGCTCACCAAAGAGGGTTACGAGAGGAAGAGGAAACAGCTTGAGGAGTTGGAACGCAAGCTCTACCAGGAGATCCCCGCCCGCTTGAAGGAGGCCAAGGAACGCGGCGGCGACCTCCTGGAGAACCGCGAGTACGTCTACCTCAAGAACGAACAGGAGATCATCGAGCGCGAGGTCCGTCGCCTGCGCGAGCTGCTGGAGAACGCGCGGATCATCTCGGAGGACGAGATCAAGGGCGACACGGTGGGCATCGGCACCCGGGTGATCCTCGAGGACACTGAGACCGGGGAGTTCGATACCTACACCCTCGTCTCGCCGGCGGAGGTCGATCTCCTGGCCAAACGCATCGGGATCGATTCCCCGGTGGGGGCCGCGCTCATGGGCCACACCCGAGGGGATAGCATCGTGGTCCAGACGCCCTCCGGCAGGCGCCGGTACCGGATCCTCGGGGTGGCGAAGGGGTAGTGGTGCCTGAGGAGCTCGTCGCCGTCAGGCTGGAGAAGCTCCAGCGCCTGCGGGCACGGGGGATCGATCCCTACCCCCACCGGTTCGATCGCACCCATACAGCCGCCGATGTCCGGGCCCGCTGGGGAGACCTGCCCCCCAGCTCCCGGAGCGGCGAGCACGTGCGCTTGGCGGGGCGCCTGTTCACCGTGCGTCGCATGGGGAGGATCGCCTTCGCCGACCTCCGGGATGGCACGGGGAGGATCCAGCTGTTCGTCGCCCGGGACGTCATCGGGCCCGAGGGTTACGAACTCTTCCTGGAGCTGGACCTGGGAGACATCCTGGGCGTTTGGGGGGAGGTCGTCACCACGAGGACGGGGGAGCTCTCGGTGGAGGTGGCGGGCTTCGAGCTCCTCGCCAAGGCCTTGCGCCCCCTTCCCGAGAAGTGGCACGGCCTCCGGGACCCCGAGAAACGGTACCGGTTCCGGGAGCTCGACCTCCTCACCAACGAGAAGGCACACAGGGTCCTCCTGGACAGGGCGACGATCGTGAGCACCATGCGGCGGCACCTCGAGCGCAAGGGGTTCATCGAGGTCGAGACTCCGATTCTACAACCGATACCCGGGGGGGCGGCGGCGCGGCCGTTCGTCACGCACCACAACGCCCTGGACCGGGACCTCTACCTCCGGATCGCCCCGGAGCTCTACCTCAAGCGCCTCCTGGTGGCGGGCTACGAGAAGGTGTTCGAGCTGGGGAAGAATTTCCGCAACGAGGGGATCTCCACCCAACACAACCCCGAGTTCACCGCGCTGGAGGCCTACGAGGCCTACGCGGATTATTACGACGCCATGGAGCTCGCGGAGGATCTGATCTGTGATTGTGTCCTGGCGGTCCACGGGACCCTCAAGGTCACCCATCAGGGAAAGGGGGTGGATTTCTCGCGCCCCTGGCAGAGGATCACCCTCTACGAGCTCATCTCCCGGGAATTCGGGTTGGACCCCGAGGCCCCGCTGGACCGGCTCCTCGCGGAGATGGAGCGCAAGGGGGTGCCCTATCCCGAGCCCCTTAAGGCCGGACCGAAGGGGAAGGTGCTGGAGCATCTCCTCGAGCTGGCGGAGGAGAGGCTGGTGAACCCCACCTTCGTCATGGACTATCCTTTGGACATCTCGCCGCTGGCGAAGCGCAAGCGGGGCGCTCCCGAGCTCGTGGAGCGGTTCGAGCTCTTCATCGCCGGTTTCGAGGTGGCGAACGCGTTCTCCGAGCTCAACGATCCCGAGGAGCAGCGGGAGCGCTTCCTGATGCAGGAGCGCCTCCGGGCCGCCGGGGACGAGGAGGCGCATCGGATCGACGAGGCGTTCCTACGGGCCCTGGAGCAGGGGATGCCCCCCGCGGCGGGGATCGGGTTCGGGGTGGACCGCCTGGTGATGATCCTCACCGATTCCCCCTCCATCCGGGAGGTCATCGCCTTCCCCCTGGTGGGCGAGCGGCGATGAGTCCCGCGCTGGTGCTGCGGCGGATCTCGGGCCTCCTTGAGCTCCTCTCCGACCGCATCCTCGCCTGGGACGCGCTCGTCCTCGAGCGCGTCAGCTCCTCCCCCCTGCTGCGCCGGTTCGACGCCCTCTTCCTCCTCGCCACCTACCTGGGCGACGGCTATATCTGGGGACTGTTCGGCCTTTGGCTCATCTTCGCCGGCGGCCCCCGGGATCACCACAACGTGCTTGTCTCCCTGGGGGTGGCCGTGGTACAGTTGTCGTTGGTGAAGATCCTGAAGCTCTTCTTCAGGAGGGAGCGCCCGCCGGTGTTCGTGCCGGCACGGCGCGTTTTTATTTTCGACTCCCACGCGTTCCCCTCCGGACATGCCACCCTCGCCTTCGGGATGGCCACCGCGACCCTGCGCCTCTATCCCGAATGGTACGGCCTCATCCTCCTCTCCTTTATCCTGGCCACCGTCATCTCCCTGTCGCGGGTTTACCTGCGCGAACACTACCCGTTGGACGTGGTAGGGGGGGTGATATTGGGGACGATTTCCGCGTGGATCTTGGCGCCGGTGTTTCAAAACACGATTCCTTGGGGGTGAAGCGTAGATGGATAGGTTTTTCTCCCAAAGGGCCCGTAACGTTCGGCGTTCGGTGCTGCGTGAATTGCTGAAATTCACCCAACGGCCGGAGATCATCTCCTTCGCCGGGGGAACGCCGGACCCGGGGACCTTTCCCTGGGAGGAACTGGCGGATATCGCGGCCCGGGAGATCCGGGCCAACTACGCCAGGTCCCTACAGTACTCCACCACGGAGGGGGACATCGGCCTGCGCCGGGAGCTACTGGAGATCGCCCGTGCCGAGGGGATCCGGGCCGATCTGGAGGAGATCGTCATCACCACCGCTTCCCAACAGGGCTTGGACCTGATCGCGAAGACGTTCCTCGATCCGGGCGATGTGGTGTACGTTGAGCTCCCCACCTACATCGGGGCCATCCAGGCCTTCCGGGCCATGGAGGCGAAGCTCGTGGGGATCCACCTGGAAGAGGACGGCATGGACCTGGACGCCCTCCGGGGGAGGATCGCGGCGGATAAGGCCCGGGGGGAACGCGCCAAATTCATCTACGTGATCCCCGATTTCCAGAACCCCGCCGGGGTGCGGTGGTCGGAGGAGAAGCGCCTCGGGCTCCTCGACATCGCGGCGGAGGAGGATCTCCTGGTGGTGGAGGACGCCCCCTACAGGCCGCTGCGCTTCGCCGGCGACCCGGTCCCCTCTCTCAAGGCCCTGGATCGGGAGGGCCGGGTGATTTTCCTCTTCACGCTCTCCAAGATCCTCGCCCCCGGCCTTCGCATCGCGGCCCTCATCGGGAGCCGGGAGGTCGTGGATAAGATCGTGGCCATGAAGCAGGCCGCGGACCTCTGCACCCCCGCCCTCACCCAAGCCCTGGCCCGCGAGTTCCTGCGGCGCCACGACTTCGAGGGGCACGTGGAGAAGATCCGGGCGTGTTATCGGGAGAAGCGGGATAGGATGCTGGACGCATTGGAGCGCTATATGCCTGAGGGGGTGCGGTGGACGCGACCCGAGGGGGGGCTCTTCCTGTGGGTGACCCTGCCGGAAGGGGTGGACACCGAACGCATGTTCCCCAAGGCCCTGGAGCGCAAGGTCGCTTACGTGATCGGGGCTCCCTTCTTCGTGGACGGTACGGGCCGGAACACCATGCGTCTCTCCTTCGCCATCGCCACGCCGGAGGAGATCGAGGAGGGGATCCGACGGCTCGCGGAGGTGGTGAAGGAGGAACTGGCGGCCCTCTCCACCACCGCCCAGATCTGACCCGCCCACTGCGCGCCCCCGTGCACGCGGTGGCGTTCCCGTCCGCGCCCGCTTGAGTCCCCCGATTCCCTCGCTTAGCCTCCAGGGGATGTTGGAGAAGATACTGCGCATCCTCGAGGACAAGGGGAGAGAGCTCCGCGAGCTGGAGAGAAAGCTCGGCGATCCGGATGTGATGGGTAGCCCGGAGTACGCGGAGCTCTCCCGCCGCTACGCCAAGATTTCGGAGCTCGTGCGCAAAGGTGAGGAGCTCCGCGCGCTTCTCGCCGAAATGGAGGAGGAACGCGAGCTCCTCGAGGGCACTGATGACGAGGCGCTCGCGGCCGAACTCCGGGAGGAGCTGCGGCGGGACGAGGAGAGGTTGAGCCGGCTCCTCTCGGAGATAAAGCGGGAACTGGTCCCCGAGAGGCAAGAGGACCAGCGGAACGCCATCGTGGAGATCCGCGCCGGGGCCGGGGGCGAGGAGTCGGCGTTGTTCGCCGCGGATCTCTTCCGGATGTACTCCCGCTACGCCGAGCGGAAGGGCTGGCGGGTGAAGGTCCTCGATTCCCATCCCACCGATCTGGGGGGCTACAAGCAGATCACCTTCGTGGTGGAGGGACAAGGGGCCTACGGGAGGTTGAGGTACGAATCCGGCGTCCACCGGGTGCAACGGGTCCCGGTGACCGAATCATCCGGGCGGATCCACACCTCCACCGCCACGGTGGCGGTGCTCCCGGAGATGGAGGAAGTGGAGGTGGAGATCAGGCCCGAGGATCTCAAGATCGAGACCTTCCGTGCCGGGGGGCCGGGGGGCCAGCACATGCAGAAGAACGAGACGGCGGTCCGCATCACCCACCTCCCCACCGGGATCACCGTTTCCTGCCAGGACGAGCGTTCCCAATACCAGAATAAGGTCCAGGCCCTCAGGATCCTCCGGGCCCGCCTCTGGGAGATCCGGGAGCGCGAGCGCCAGCGGGAGCTCCAGGAAACCCGCCGCCGCCAGATCGGGACCGGCGAGCGGTCGGAGAAGATCCGGACCTACAACTTCCCCCAGAACCGGGTCACCGACCATCGCATAAACTTCACCACCTATAGGCTCCAGGAGATCCTGGACGGAGACCTGGATATCCTCACGGACCCCCTGCTCGAGGCCGAGCTCGAGGGGGAGCTCGCCGGCGCCGCGGACGGGGGATGATATCGCCGCGATTTTTGTTGACATCCGCGATTCCTATCGGTTAAAATCCGTTGCCCCGATGGGGCTTTTTTTTACCCCAAAACCGGACAAAGGAGGGAGAATGACGGAAAAACTCAACCCCTTCGCCATCGCCCAGCGGCAACTCGACGAGGCGGCGGCGATCCTCAAGCTCGATCCCGGGACCCATGAGCTCCTGCGTTGGCCCATGCGGGAATTCCACGTGCGGATTCCCGTGCGGATGGACGACGGCACCGTGAAGGTCTTCGAGGGGTTCCGGGTGCAGTACAACAACGCCCGCGGTCCCACCAAGGGGGGGATCCGCTTCCATCCCGAGGAGACGTTCGATACGGTGCGGGCCTTGGCCGCATGGATGACCTGGAAGACGGCGGTCATGGACCTCCCCTTGGGCGGGGGAAAGGGCGGGGTCGTCTGCAACCCCAAGGAGATGTCCGAGGGGGAGCTGGAGCGCCTCTCGCGGGGATATATCAGGGCCCTGGGACATTACATCGGCCCGGAGATCGACGTCCCCGCCCCCGACGTCTACACCAACCCCCAGGTCATGGCCTGGATGATGGACGAATACG
>JAJRVI010000002.1 GCA_024277405.1 Fidelibacterota bacterium | reverse complement strand
GGGAGCTTCTCCCAGACGCCGAACCCGGCCCGGGCCATCCAGTGAGATGGCGGCCAGGGGAAGCGAGGGCCGTTACGGGACAGGTGCCCTGTGACAGGGATTCGCTATAATGGCTTGCTATGGCCGAAACGAGCCTCGAGGAACGGATGGCCAAGATCGAGGGGGCCTTTTCCCAGATCGACCAGCGGCTGGGGCGGGTGGAAGCGGAACTGGTGACATTGCGGACGGAACTCCGCCGGGAGATATCAAGCGTGCGCGAAGAACTCAAGGAAGAGATAACCGCCGCGCGCGACGAGGTCCGGTCTCTCTACCGTATGACCCTCTCGGTCCTTATCCCCATGTGGGTCACGATCATCGGGGCCATCATCGGGATCGCCCTCACGAGGTAGCCCCCACGGTCCCCAGCGCGGCGATTGACCCCGCGGCCGGGTCCGAACGGGCCGAGCAAGCTCGCCCACGCCCCACCGGCCCGATGTGATTTGAGCCCGGATGCGGCTGTGATAAGATGCCCCCCGGAATCACCCCGGGAATAACGGAAAGGAGGGTGTGAGCGGTGAACGCCAACATCAAATGGGTGGAGCCGGCCCCGAAACGCGAGAACTGGTTCTGGCCCACCGACGCCATGAAGGAACGCGCCTGGGTCTCCGACCCGAAAATCTACGAGGAATCGTGGGCCGATCCCGTCGCCTTCTGGGAGAAACGGGCCGAGGAGATCTCCTGGTTCAAGAAGTGGGAGGTGGCCTACGAGGAGGAGCCGTACAAGTACCGTTGGTTCATCGGGGGGAAGCTGAACCTCTCCTATAACTCCCTCGATCGACACGTGGAGGCCGGGAAGGGCGACAAGGTGGCCCTGATCTGGGAGCCCGAGCCCACCGATGAGCCGAACCGCATCTTCACCTACAAGGAGCTCCTGGAAGAGGTCTCGCGCCTGGCCAACGCCCTCAAGGAGCTCGGGATAAAGAAGGGCGATCGCGTGGGGATCTACCTCCCCATGATCCCCGAGGCGGTCATCGCCATGCAGGCGGTGGTGCGGATCGGGGCCGTCCCCTCGGTGGTCTTCTCCGCCTTCTCCCCCGAGTCCCTCAGGGACCGGATGCTCGACTGCGAGGCCAAGGTCCTCATCACCGCCGATGGCTATTGGCGCCGCGGGAAGCTCATCAACCTGAAGCGCAACGCCGATAAGGGGATCGAGGGGACCAAGGTGGAGAAGGTGATCGTGGTGAAGCGCGCCGGGCTGGATGTAGAGATGATGCCTGGGCGCGACGTCTGGTACCACGAGATAGTGCCGAAGCAGTCCCCGGAGTGCCCGCCGGAGGAGATGGATGCGGAGGACCTCGCCTTCATCCTCTACACCTCCGGCACCACCGGGAAGCCCAAGGGGGTCATGCACACCACCGGGGGCTACGCGGTGCAGGTCTACACCACCGCGAAATGGAACTTCAACTTGCACGACGACGACATCTTCTGGTGCACCGCCGACGTGGGCTGGATCACCGGGCACTCCTACATCAACTACGGGCCCCTGATGAACGGGGTCACCACGGTGATGTACGAGGGGGCCCCGGATACCCCCGACTACGGCCGCATGTGGGCCACGATCCAGAAGCACAAGGTCACCGTCTACTACACCGCTCCCACCGCGATCCGGATGCACGTCAAGTGGGGCGACGAGTGGCCGGCGAAGTACGACCTCTCCAGCCTCCGGGTCCTGGGGACGGTGGGGGAGCCCATCAACGAAGAGGCGTGGCTCTGGTACTTCAAGCACATCGGGGGTGGGCGCTGTCCCATCATCGACACCTGGTGGCAGACTGAGACCGGGGCCAACTGCGTGGAGGCCCTCCCGGGCATCGGGCCCTTCATCCCCACCGTGGCCGGGCGCCCCTTCCCCGGGATCCGGGCCAAGATCCTGGACGCCGGGGGCCAGCCCGTCCCGGCCGGCGAGGGCGGATACCTCGTGCTCGAGCCCCCGTTCCCGCCGTCGCTCCTGCGGGGCCTGTGGGGCGACCCCGAGAAGTTCAAGGCCACCTACTTCGGGGAGTACGGCCCCAAGTACTACTTCACCAAGGACGGGGCCCGCATGGACGAGATGGGCAACATCCGGATCACCGGGCGCGTGGACGACGTGATGAACGTGGCCGGACACCGCCTGGCCACCGCCGAGGTGGAGGACGCCCTCTCCCAGCACGACGCGGTCTCCGAGGTGGCGGTGGTATCGCGGCCCGATGAGGTCAAGGGCGAGGTCCCGGTGGCGTTCGTGCTCCTCAAGGCCGGCTACACCCCCTCCGATGAGCTGAAGAAGGAGCTCATCAAGACGGTGGACGTTCACATCGGCCCCACGGCGCGCCCCGCGGCCATCTACTTCGTGGAGGACGTGCCCAAGACCCGCTCGGGCAAGATCATGCGGCGGATCCTCAAGGCCCTGGTGAGGAACGAGCCCATCGGCGATATCACCACGCTCCGGAATCCCGAGTGCGTGGAGGAGCTGAAGAAGGCCGTGGGCTACAAGGGCTAGATAGGGAAAGGTGGCCATCGGGGGACGGTTTTTGTGGCCGTCCCCCTTTCTTTACGTTAGCCGAAAGGAGGTCGGGAGATGAACGAGAACAAGATCGCGAACCCTGCTCCACTCGGTCTCGGTGGTTTCGCCCTTTCCACCTTCATCCTGAACATCGTGAACGCCGGCTGGGTGTCGGCCGACACGCTGGGGATCGTGATGCCGGTGGCGATGTTCTACGGCGGGCTGGCCCAGTTTTTGGCCGGGATGTGGGACCTGCGCCGGGGAGATATCTTCGGCGGGACGTGCTTCAGCTCATACGGTGCCTTCTGGATGGGATTGGCGAGCTTCTTTTTCCTCCGGTGGGCGGGGATCGCCCCGGAGGTGCCCCCGGCGGGGATCGCGGTGGCGCTCTTCGCCTGGGGGATCTTCACCGGCTACGCCACCATCGCCTCCCTGAAGCTCCCCAAGGCCATCACCTGGATCTTCATCACGTTGACGATCCTCTTCTTCCTCCTCGGGATCGGGGAGTTCGTCCCCGTGGTCCACACCATCGCCGGCTACGAGGGGATCGTCTGCGCCCTGATCGCGTGGTACGCCGCCGCCGGGATCCTGATCAACACCGTGCACGGGAGGACGGTGCTCCCCTTGGGCGAACGGGGCTGAGTTTTCCGATATAAAGTAAGGTCGACCGAAAAAGGCCGGGCGCTCGCCCGGCTTTTTTTCTCGGGCCGCGGATTTCCTCGCTACTCCAAGATGCGGAGGGTGTCGTCCCGCTCCCGCCACTCGAATTTCTTCACGCCCTCGAGAACGATTTCCCCGGCGAAGAGCCGCCTCAGCCGCAGCACCCCGTCCTCGTAGCGGAACTCCACCACCTCCTCCGCCAGGGTCTCATCGCCTCGCTTCACCACGATGGCACACATCTCCCCCTCCTTTCTCCGCCCCATTACTCCGGTCCCCTATTCC
>JAJRVI010000023.1 GCA_024277405.1 Fidelibacterota bacterium | reverse complement strand
GGCGGCCTTCGGCCTCGCGGACGGTGGCGATCGCGGGCGTACCGATGTTTCCCGCCACTACCGGGTCCTTCCCCGCGGCCCCGAGGATCCTCCCGATCAGGGCGGTTACGGTGGATTTCCCGTTGGTACCGGTGACGGCGATGACGCAGCGGGGGCGCGCCATCCTCCAGGCCACCTCCAGCTCCGATACCACGGGGATCCCCCGCCGTACCGCCTCCCGCAGGACCGGCTCGTGGGGGGGGACGCCGGGGCTCGGGACGATGAGGTCACAACCGAGGACCGCCTCGGAGTGCCCCCCCTCCTCCCAGCGTACCCCGTGGCGGGAGAGGAATGCCCTCTCACCGGGGTCGAGCTCCCGTTTCTCCGAGAGGAAGAGGGAGAGCCCCAGGGGGAAGAGGGCCTCGACCAGGGCCCGGCCCGTCCGGCCGAGCCCCAGGACCGCGATGGCGCGGGAAGGGAAGGGCCAGTTCACCCCTCTAGGGCCGCCCGGAGGCGGCGCTCGAACACCATCCCTTCGTTGAACCCGCGGAGCTGGAGGTAATACTCCACCACCTGGTCCAGGGCGGCCTGGGGCACCAGCCCCACGATCTCGGTCTCCACCACCGCCACCCCGTAACGGGCCGCCTCGCGGCGGATAAGCTCCAGAACCCTGGGGATGGGGGTTTTCTTGTAATCGGTGAGGTTCATGGATACCTGGACCAATCCCCGCTCTTTTATCTCGAACCCCAGGGCCTTCACGTAGCGGAGTCCACCCGAGGAGCCCCGGACCGCCTTGGCGATGGCCTTGGCGATGCGCACGTCGTCCGTGCCCAGGTAGACGTTGTAGGCGATGAGGAATTCGCGCGCGCCCACCGCCACCACCCCCGCGGTGGGATGGACCACGGGCTCGCCGAAGTCCGGGGCCCAGGAGGGGTCCTTTATCTTCTCGGGGAACCCCTCGAACTCCCCCTTGCGGATCGCCGCGAGGTCCTCGCGCTCGGGACGGGTGGCGGAGTGGGCATAGAGGTAGACGGGGACTCGGAAGCGCTCCCAGATCTCGCGCCCCACTTCCCGGGAGAGGGCGATGCAGTCGTCCATCGTCACCCCCCGGACGGGAACGAAGGGCACCACGTCCACCGCCCCCATGCGCGGGTGTTCCCCCCTATGCACCCGGAGGTCTATCCGGGGGATCGCCTCGCGGAAGAGGGCGAGCACGGCCTCCTTCACCCCCCGGGGGGTACCAGCGAAGGTGATGACGCTTCGGTTGTGATCGGGATCGGACTCCACGTCCAGGACACGGACCTCCGGGACCGCTTTCACGGCCCCCACCACGGCCTCGATCGTCTCCCGGTTCCTCCCCTCGGATATATTGGGGACGCACTCAACGATCTTGTCCCACATCCTCTCTCTCCACGAGGGTGAGCAGGGCCTCGGCGGCGAGCTCCCCTTCCACCTCGGCCCGCACCTCGGCCACCAGGACGGTCCCCCGGCGGCGGGCGACCCGCGCGGTTATGGTGAGGACATCGCCGGGGACGACAGGGCGGCGAAACCGGGCCCGTTCCACCCCGGCGAGCACCGCCAACCTCCCCTTCTCCAGCAGGAGTCCCGCGGTCTGGGCCATGCCCTCCAGGATCATCGTCCCGGGCATGATGGAGGGGAACGGGGGGCGGAAGTGGCCCTGGAAGTACGGTTCGTTCGCGGTGACGCACTTCCGCGTCACCACCACCCCCTCGCCCCGCTCCACCACCCGGTCGATGAGGAGGTAAGGGTACCCCACCGGGAGGACCCGCTTGAGATCCTCGATCCCCATCCGGCCCTTAACGCCTCATGAGGAGGTCGCGAAGAGCTTCCACAGCCGCTGCTCCACCAGCGGGCTCAGGTCGTCCACGGTCTCGGCGTTGCGGAAGACGAGCACGTCCTTGCGGCGCAGCACGAGGTCGTAGCCCTTCTCCTGGGCGACGGCCTGAGTGACCTCCACGATCTTCTGGGCCGCGATCTGGGTGAGGAGCTGATCGAGCTGCTGGAAGGCGTTCTGCAGCGCCTGATACTTGACCATGAAGGCCTGTTCGTCCACCACCCCGAGCTTGGCCTCGTCGAGGAGCTTGTTGATCTCGTCGATGGCGGGGCTCGCCTGCTCGCGGAGCCGCTCGAGGTCGGACTTGAGGTTCGCGAACCCCGGCGAGGCGATCATCTTGTCGAGCATGGACATGTCGACCCTATACTGGGCCAGGAGGAGCTCCACCTGGAGGGCGTAATACTGCAGTTTGAATTCGTCCTCGGAGATCTCCCCCTTCATCCTGCGGGCCTGGAGCTCGGAGATGGCGCGCTTTTTCTCCTCCATCACCGCGCGCTCCGCCTGGACCTGGGGGATGAAGACCTTGATGAAGAGCGAGTCGGCGTCCACGTAGCCCACCTTGAGCCCGGTGCCGCCCGCGGTGCCGAGCCCGGCCACCTTCTGCTCCAACCCCCCGAGGCGCTCCTCGATGTG
Source organism: Fidelibacterota bacterium (assembly GCA_024277405.1). Classification (GTDB taxonomy): domain Bacteria; phylum Bipolaricaulota; class Bipolaricaulia; order Bipolaricaulales; family Bipolaricaulaceae; genus UBA3571. Next base: position 2,543 of record JAJRVI010000023.1, on the reverse strand, counting down.
GGAGAGCTTGCCCTCGAGCTGGGAGAGCTTGCCCTCGAATTCCCCTACTTTGGCCTCGACGCCCTTGATGCGACTCCCGTACCCGGAGAACTCGCCGATCTTCGCCTCGAGGGCCTCGACCCGGGCGGTCAGCTCCTCCCCCGCGGGGGCGCCCTTCTGCGGCAGGATGAACCCCGCCACGAGGCCCCCCACGAACCCGGCCACCAACGCTACCACGATCGCGTAACCGATTCCTTTCATCCCTTTCCCTCCTTTATGGAGATGGTCCTTAGAAAAGCGGAGCCCAACCGAACTCGAACTGGGGCACCCAGTTCCACGGCCGATCGTTGGGCCACGCGAGGTCGAGTCGGACGAAGGTCCCCATGAAACGGGCCGCGAACTCTATCCCCAGGGAACTCTTCACCTCTCGACCGGTGAGCGATGCCCCGAGGTCCCAGAAAAGAGCCAGATGGGCCCCTTGTGCCAGTTCCACCCGGAGCTCGGTATTGAGGAGGAGGAGGCGTTCGGTCTTCAGGGGATGTGCCGCCCCCCGGACCGAATTGACCCCGCCGAGTTCGAACCGGTACTCCTCGGGGAGGTCCCAACCCCAGGCGATGAGGGCCCGTTGCGCCAGGGCCCCGCGGGCGCTCCCCTTCCCCGCCCCGAGGTCGAGGGGGAGGAAACCGGCGAGCTCGGCCCGAATCGAGAGGTAACGTACCCCGGGCGCGAAGTCGCCCGCCTTGGATACCGAGAGGCGGGCGAACGCCCCCCGCCGCGGGAAGAAGAAGGGATCATCGCGGGAGTCGTAGGCCAACCCGAGCTCGAGTACGTTCCGGGGCGGGAGCTCCTCGTCCCCCTGCCAGCGTAACTCCGAGATGATGCCGAGGTTCAGGTCCCATAGGTAGGCTATGGGATACGCTACCCGGAGGCTTCCCCCCAGGGTCCGGGTGCCCTCCTGCAGTTTGTGATAGCCCTCCACGGTCACGCGGTCCAATAGGGGCATGGCATATGAGGTCCACCGTGCGCTCCACGTGGTCATCTCCTCCCCGGTGAGCCCCCGTTCCAGGGAGAGGGAGACGTCGTTGGCGGTGCCGAGGATGTTGCGTTGGGTGTACTCGATGTTCCCCACCAGGCCCCCGGTCTCGGGGGAGAGGCTGAAGGAGCCCCGGATGTTGCCCAGCTTCTCCAACTCCACGACCGAGACGGTGAGTTCGACACCATCGTCCACGCGGCGCGGCTCGAGATTCACCTCGCTGAAGTAGCCCAAGGCCTGCAGGGCCTGTTGGGCGGCGAAGAGGCGGGCCCGGGTGAGGAGTTCCCCTTCTCGCAACCCCAGGATCCGACGGATCACGAGCTCCTTTGTACGGGTGTTGCCGGTGATCTCGATCTTGGAGAGTACCCCTTCAACGACCTTCACCTTGAGGGTTTTCCCCTCAAGTCCCGCGGGGACGAGGTCGACCATGAAGTAGCCCTCGCGCACGTAATAGTCGTAGACGCCCTGCAGGGCCTTGAGGACATCGTAGTTGGTGGCCTCGCCTTCGGGGAGGGGGCCTATCCGGGCGTAGAGGACCTCGGGGGGGAAGGCGGTGACCCCCTGGAGCTCGATCCTCTCCACCTCCGTCGGGGTCTGAAGGAGTACCCTTTCCTCCAATTCCCAATGGAGGACGACGCCCTTTCCCTCGGGATCGAGCTCCGGGACCAGGTTTACGTTGCGGAAGAACACCGAAGAGAGGAGCCTCCGGTAGCTCTCGCGGATCTGGGACATCCGGCCCACCTTCCCCACAGGGACCGATACCAGCGCCTCCGCTTCCTCCGGGGGGACGGTGACGAGGCCGGAGAAGGTGTTGCCCAGGACCGGCATGAACTTGAACTCGATCACTAACGTGTTCCCCACGGGCTCCGCCTTGACGATCTGGGCGGTGGCGATGTCCTCGTCCTCCTGCAGTTCCTTCAGCACCTGTTCCAGCGCGGTGCGCAGGGCTTTCGCGTTCAGCACCTCTCCGACCTTAACGCCGTTTTCCTCCAGCGTGTGGCGGATCTTCGCCTCGTGGATGTACAGATCCTGGGAGAACCAGCGGATGAGGAAGGGGATAAGGCCCTCGCCCATGCTCGGGGGTTTGGGAAGTCCACGGAGCTCTATCTTCTCGATGACGGGGTATTCGACGAGGTAAAACCGCACCACCACGACCTCGTCCTCCACCGCGAGCTCCGGTTTCACCTGGGCGAAGTACCCCAGCTCCTCCAGCGCCTTCGCCGCCTCCTTGACCCGGAGCGCGTCGATGGTGTCCCCTTCCTGAAAACCGATGGCCTTCAGGATCTCCTCCGTGGGCACGTGCACGTTGCCCACGATCTCTATTCTCCCCACGGTGAAAGCCGTCTGTGCGAGAGCGAGGGTTCCGAAGAGGAAGAAGATCGAAAGGACATTCCAGAACCTCCTCACGTCTCACCCTCCTTCTGAGGTCGGTATTGTAACGCCTCAGCGATGTGTTCGGGCCTTATGATATCGGTCCCTTCTAGGTCCGCAATGGTACGTGAGACCTTGAGGACGCGGGCGTACCCCCGGG
>JAJRVI010000022.1 GCA_024277405.1 Fidelibacterota bacterium | reverse complement strand
GCAGGAGCCCGAAGAGGGCGTTGCCGACGCCCGCGGCGAGGAGGGCGGCGAGGGCCAGCCCGATCTCCCTCTCTCCCACGAGGGAGTTCGCCGCCAGGATGCCGATCGCGCCGAAGACGAGGACCAAAGCGGCCGATTGGATCACCACCCCCGCCGGCGTGTCCCCGAGGAGGGAGAGGAGGGCGACCGCGAGGAAGCCCGCCAGCAGGAACCCTCCCCAGGTGAGGTCGAGCTCCCAGCGGCGCCGGATGAGGGCTTCGATGGCCCACAGGATGTAGAGGAGCGGCACAAAACAGAGGGAGTAGATGGATTTCGTGTAGCCGTACTCGGTATTTCCCGCGAGGAAGAAGAGGGGCATGGAGAGGAGGAAGAACACGAAAAGGTAAAAGCGGATCGCCTTCACCTCGTCGGCGAGCTCGACCGATCCTCCCCTCCTCTTCCGCGACATCGTCTCCCTCACCCGACACCATCATAGCCCCGGCGCCCGCGGCGGAAAACTTGGGCCATGATCGCCCCCGAGTATACTTGAGGCCGGTTTTCGTCATGAAGATCCGCGGGGCATTGCTTATCCGTGAGCTCGTGGTACGGGTGCCGAACCGGGTGGGGCTCCTGGCGGACATCGCGAACCTGCTCGCGGAGAAGGGGATAAACATCATCGCCGTCTACGGTTCGGCCGGGGGGGAACAGGCCGAGATCCACCTCGTCACCGACGCCCAGATCTACGCCCGGGAGGCCCTGGAGGGAGCCGAATACCCCGTGGAACAGGAGGAGGTGATCCTCCTCGAGCTCCCGCACCGGCCGGGGTTCCTGCGGAGGGTGACGGAGACCCTGCGCCGCCACGGGGTGGACATCCGTTACCTCTACGCCACGGCCCCCGCGTGGAGCGAGAAGAGCCTCGTCGTCCTCTCCTGCGACAACAACGGCAAGGCCCTGGACCTCCTGCGCGAGAGGTGAAGCGCTAGAGGAGGGCACGCAGGCGCTCGATGAGGGGCGCCATTGCCGTCCTTCCCGCGTCCACCGCCTCGGCGATCCGCCCGAAATCCAGTGCCCCGATCCCCGATACCTCGGGATGGACGATGAGGAGCCGCTCCCCGAGGCGCTCCCTGGCCCGCGCGACCTTCGTATGCAGGAGCTCCTGGGAGGTCACGTTGTAGGTCTGGAGTATCACGTCGGCGGGGGTACGGAGCTCGGGCCGGGTCCGCGAGCGCACGAGCACCCCCAGGACCACCTCCGCGCCCCATTCGGCCGCCACGTCCACCGGGAGGTTGTTCACCGCGCCGCCGTCGACGAGGAGCCGCCCGTCCAGGGAGACGGGGGGCAGCACGCCGGGGAGGGCAGCGCTGGCGAGGATCCCCTCGTGCAACGGGCCCTCACGGATGATCACCTGCTCGCCGGTCATGATATCGGCGGCGATCACCCCGAACGCTATGTCCAGCTCCTCGAAGCGCTTGCCCTTGCAGAAGAGCCGGAGGAACTCCCGGAACTGCGTCAGCACCCGGCGCTCCTCCTCGGTGGGATAGTGCCCGTGGATGTGGCCGAGGATGGATTGGACCACCACCCGCTCCAGCAGCCTCCGGTAAGAGGGGGTGATCCCGAAGAGACGGTTCAGATCCAGTATCTCGAGCACCCGCACCAGGCGTTCGAGGTCCTGGCCCGCGGCGTAAAAGCCGCCCACGATGGCCCCCATGCTGGTGCCGAGGACCAGGTCGGGCTCGATCCCGGCCCGGGCGAGCTCCAGGATCACGCCCACGTGGGCGAACCCCCGCGCGCCACCTCCCCCGAGCACCAGCGCGAACCTGTATCCCATGTCACCGAAATCATACCGGCAAACCTGGGGGTGGCCGCCGTCCCGGGGTCACCGTAAGATGCGTCCATGGTGGGAGAGATGGCGGATACGCGCGTGGTGAGGATGTTGCTCGTGGGCGTGGGCAACCTGGGTCGGCGCCTGTGTCGCCTCCTCGCCGCCAAATCCCCGCACCTCGAGGCCGATTACGGCCTGCGCCTCGTGTTGGTGGGGGCGGCGGATTCGGGCGGGATCGCGTACGCACCCGGGGGCCTGGACCCCGGGGCCCTCGCCGATATCAAGGACCGGGGCGGCTCGGTGCGCGACCTCCCCGGCGTCGGTGGGGAGGGTACGGCCTTGGAGCTCGTGCGCAGGGCCGAGGCGGACCTCCTCTGCGAGGCCACGCCGGTGAACCTCTCGGCCGGGGCCGAACCCGGCCTCTCGGTGATCCGGGAGGCGCTCTCACGGGGCATGCACGTCGTCACCCCCAACAAGGGCCCCATCGTCCTCGCTTACCGGGAACTCACGGAGCTGGCGCGAAAGCGGGGGGTGGAGCTCCGGTTCGACGGCACCGTGGCCGGGGGGCTCCCGGCGCTGTACCTCGGGGCCCGGGACTTGCGGGGGGGCACGATCCACGGGCTGGAGGCGGTGCCCAACCTCGTGACCGGCTACATCCTGGACCTCCTGGCCGAGGGGCTCTCCTGGGAGGAGGCGCTCGCCCGGGCCCGGGAAGAGGGGGCGTTGGAGGCCGATCCCTCCTTCGATCTGGACGGCTGGGACGCGGCGGCGAAGCTCGTGATCCTGGCGAACCACGTCCTGGGTTGCGCCGCGGGCCTCGGGGACGTGGAGCGGGAGGGCATCCGGGGGGTGGATCCCGGGGAGGTGCGCCGCGTCCGGGAACGCGGGGGGCTCCTGCGGCTGGTCGCCCGGGCCGAGCGGAGGGGGGAGGGGTACCGTCTCACGGTGCGTCCGGAGGAGATCCCCCCCGGGCATCCCCTCGCGACCCTCGGGACAAAGGGCATGGGGATCGTCTACTACACCGACATCTACGGTGTCATCGCCGCCACGATCCGGGAGGATGACCCCACGCCCTCCGCCGCCACCATGCTCCGCGACATCATCGATATCTACTGCGGCCGGGGCGCACCCGCTCCTTGACAGTACGGGGGCCGGCCCCGAAAATATGGTTACGGTTGGGGCCGTAGCTCAGTTGGGAGAGCGCTGGCATGGCATGCCAGAGGTCACGGGTTCAAGTCCCGTCGGCTCCACCATTACCCTCCTGATTCTGTCCTTTGCCCTGTCCCTCCCCGCCCACGGGGTCCCCGTTATCCGGGCTTCCCTGGGATGGCAGGGGATCCCGGTGATGGACGCGGTGAACCCCCTGTACATCAGCGTATCCAACCCCGATCCCGTACCCCTGCGGGCCGAGCTCGCGGTCTCCCAACGGGCGGGCTCCCCCTGGCGGGGATGGGCGCGTCTCTCCATGGCGCTCGACGTCCTCCTCCCCCCCGGGGGGAGGGCATCCTACCTCCTCCCCTGGCCCATCGGGCCAGGGGCCCGGACGCTTTCGCTCGCGCTCCGCCGCGGGGGGGAGACGATCGCGGCGGAGGAGATCGCCCTCGGGCGGGCGGCCGAGGGCCTCCACGGCTACCTCGGCCCCCCGCCGGCCGCGCCGGCCTATCCCACCGTGCCCATCTCCCCCCTCGATCTCTCCGATCCGGTGCTCCTCTCCCCCTTCCGCGCCCTCTCCTATAAGCGGGGCTCCCTCCCCGCAGCGGCCCGGGAGGCGGTCGCGGCGTGGGAGGCGTACCTGTCCGAACGGGGGTGGGCATTTCCCCCGCGGACGGCGCTCGCCGAGGCGTTGGGAGAGGTCCCGCTCGCGCCCCGGCCGCTGGGGGCGGTGGCGGCGGGATCGGCGCTGTACCTCGTCCTCCTGGGGTTCGCCTTGGGGAGGTGCGCCCGGACGGGCGATCCCCGTCCCTACTTGGCCGTCCTCGTCCCGGCGCTCGCTGCTGCAGGGGCGCTGTCCGGGTTCGTCATTCGGGGCGAGCGTGTGGTCGAGGTGCGATGGGAACTACGGGACGCGGCCGCGCCCCGCTTCGCCCTCGTCCTCGCGGCCGTCGCCACCCAGGAGGCCGCCGATTGGAGCCTCCCCGGGGTATGGTTCGAGCTCCTCCCGGATGAGGAGGGCGGGTGGGCCGGGAAGGACGTCGTCGTGGAGCTGGGGCCCGGGGGAGGGGAGACCTCCTTCGCGGTGGTCCCCGGGGACGCGCGCATCTTCTGGGCGCTGGAGCCCCGGGATCCGGCGCCCCGGGGCGAGCGGTACCTCGTGGAGGG
>JAJRVI010000021.1 GCA_024277405.1 Fidelibacterota bacterium | reverse complement strand
GCACCCGGATGAGGGCCAGCTCCCGCACCACCGCCGGCTCCCCGGTCACGTCCCGCACCTCGATCACGTTCACCAACTTCTCCAGCTGCTTTTTGAGCTGCTCGATCACCCGATCGTCCCCCTCCACCACGAAGGTCATGCGGGAGATCCCGGGGGTCTCCGAGTGCCCCACCGCCAGGGACTCGATGTTGTAGCGGCGGCGCCGGAACAGGCTCACCATGCGGTTGAGCACGCCGGGCTTGTCCTCAACGGCCGCCACCAGGGTGTGCCTCATCCGGCCTCCTTTCGTTCGGGGAGGAGCATCTCCGACAGCGCCCTCCCCGGGGCCACCATGGGGAAGACGTTGGCCTCCGGTTCCACCCGGAAGTCGATGAGCACCGGGCCCGCCGTCTCCAGGGCCGCGACGATGGCGGCCCGGACATCCCCCCGGCGTTCCACCCGCAGGCCCCGGACCCCATAGGCCTCGGCCAGCCGGGCGAAGTCGGGGTTGTGGAGGCGGGTGACGCTGTAGTTGCGGTCGAAGAAGAGCTCCTGCCACTGGCGGACCATCCCCAGGTAACCGTTGTTTATCACCGCGATCTTCAGGGGAAGGCGCTCCTGAACCACGGTGGCGAGCTCCTGGATCGTCATCTGGATGCCGCCGTCCCCCACGATGACCCACACCGGGCGGTCCGGCCTCCCGATACAGGCCCCGATGGCCGCCGGCAGGGCGAACCCCATCGTGCCCAACCCACCGGAGGTGATGAGGGACCCGGGGAGCTCATGGAGGTAGTACTGCGCCTCCCACATCTGGTTCTGGCCCACGTCGGACACCACCAGGGCCTTGCCCTCCGTGGCGCGCCAGATCTCGTGGATCACGTACTGGGGGAGGAGCCTCCCCTCTTCCGCGAGGGGCGCGTCCCAGCCCGCATCCCGCCGCCAGGCCTCGATCTCCTCCAGCCAACCGTCCCGACGACGCGGTTCCACCAGGGGGAGGAGGGCCTCCAGGAACGCCCGGGCGTCGGCCACGACGGCGAGGTCCGGCACGATGTTCTTCCCGATCTCGGCGGGATCGATGTCCACGTGGATCACGGTGGCGTTGGGGGCGAAGGAACGGGGATCGCCGATCACGCGGTCGTCGAATCGCGTCCCCACGGCCAGGAGCAGGTCACAGGCCTGTATGGCCCGGTTCGCCTGCAGTGTCCCGTGCATCCCCGCCATCCCCAGGGAGAGGGGATGGGTGCCGGGGATAACCCCCATCCCGAGCAACGTGGTGGCCACCGGGATGTGGCCTTTCTCCGCCAGGGCGAGGAGCTCGGCGTGAGCTCCGGCGATGAGGACCCCGTGGCCCGCCAGGATCAGGGGGCGCTCCGCGGCGTTGAGGAGCTCGGCCGCCCGCTCCACCGCGTCCACGGGAAGCGGGCGTGCGGGGACATACCCCCGGAGCTCCACCTCCTCCGGGTAGCGGAACTCCGCCTCGGCCATCTGGACGTCCTTGGCGATGTCCACCAGGACCGGCCCCGGCCTCCCGGTGCGGGCGAGGTGGAACGCTTCCCTGAGGGTGCGGGCGAGATCGCCCACATCGGTGACGAGGTAGTTGTGTTTGGTGATGGGGAGGGTGATGCCGGTGATGTCCGTTTCCTGGAAGGCGTCGGTCCCGATCATGGGGCTCGGGACCTGGCCGGTGATGGCCAGGAGGGGGACCGAATCCATGTAGGCGGTGGCGATCCCGGTGACGAGGTTGGTGGCCCCGGGCCCGGAGGTGGCCAAGCACACCCCCACCTTTCCCGTGGCCCGGGCGAAGCCATCGGCGGCGTGGGCCGCGGCCTGTTCGTGCCGCGTGAGGACGAAGCGGATGGGGTAGCGGGTGAGAGCATCGGTGATGTGTATCACCGCCCCGCCGCAGATCCCGAACACCACCTCCACCCCCTCGGCGAGGAGGGCTTCCCAGAGGATCTCGGCGCCGGTGCGCTTCATCTTCCCTCCTTCGGGAGGAACGCCCCCCGGGCGGCGGATGCGACCTGGGCCGCGTAACGGGGCAGGTACCCGGGGGGCGTCTCGGGCTTTCTCGGTTCCCACCTGGAAAGCCGCCTCTCCACCTCCTCCGCGGGGACAAGGAGGTCCAGGCGCTTTCCGGGGATGTCGATGGCGATGGGGTCGCCGTCGCGGACGGCGGCGATGGGGCCCCCGGCGGCGGCCTCCGGGGAGACGTGGCCGATGGCGGCCCCCCGGGTGGCACCGGAGAAGCGGCCGTCGGTGATCAGGGCCACCCGGTCGTCCACCCCCATCCCCGAGAGGAGGGCCGTGGGCGTCAACATCTCCGGCATCCCCGGGGCACCCCGAGGTCCCACGTAGCGGATGACGATCACGTCGCCATCCGCGAACTCCCGGGCCCCGATGGCCCGCACCGCCTCAGCCTCGGAATCGAAGGCGCGGGCCGGGCCCCGGTGGCGGAGCATCCCCTCCGCCACCGCCCCCCGCTTCACCACCGCCCCCTCCGGGGCCAGGCTCCCGAAGAGGGCGGCGATCCCCCCCACGGGAGAGTGGGGATCCCCCAGCGGACGGATCACCCCGGGATCGACGGCCTCCCTCAGGCGCGCCCGCACCGGCCCGACGACGGTGGGGAGGTCGAGGTGGAGGAGCCCCCCTTTCGCCAACTCCCCCAT
>JAJRVI010000020.1 GCA_024277405.1 Fidelibacterota bacterium | reverse complement strand
GGACCTCCTCCGCGGCCGCGGGGTCGCCGAGGTCGCCCGGGCCTACCTCGCCGGCGGAGCGGCGGGGATCTCGGTGCTGGTGGATCCCGATCACTTCGGGGGCTCATTGGCGTACCTGGGGGAACTATCCGGACTCGGGGTCCCTCTTTTGGCCAAGGACTTCGTGGTGGATCCGGTGCAGCTTGCGGCCTACGCCCGGGCTGGGGCGAACTGTGCCCTCCTCATCCTGACCCTCTTCCGCCGGGGACACACCTCGTGCGGCCTCGGACAGATGATCCAGGAAGCCCACGCGCTGGGGCTCGAGGTCCTGCTGGAGGTGTCCTCGGCCGCCGAGCTGGAGGAGGCATTGGGTACCGAGGCGGACATCCTCGGGATAAACAGCCGCGACCTCGCCACCCTGGAGCTCGACCCCCGCAGGCCGATAGAGGTCATCCGAGCCGTGTCCCCCGGGGATCCCAGGCCCATCCTCGCCCTGAGCGGGATCTCCACGCCGGAGGAGATCCGGGCCCTGCGGGAGGCCGGGTTCGCGGGGTTCCTCGTGGGGACCGCCCTCCTCCGCGCCCCGGACCCCGCGGCGCTCCTGCGGGAGCTCACGGCATGAGGGTCAAGGTGAAGATCTGCGGCATGATGGCGCCCCGGGACATCGAGGCCGCCGGCGGGGCGGATGCCCTGGGGGTGGTGGTGGAGGTGCCCCGCTCCCGACGGAACGTGGGGCTGGGACGGGCGGCGGACCTCTTCGCCCTCGTGCCGCGGGGGGTGCTACGGGTCGCGGTGACCACCTCCCCCGAGCCCGCCGTCATCCGTCGGATCCTGGCCCTCAAGCCCGATGTGCTCCAGCTCCACCTGGAGCTCCCCCCCGCCCGTTGGGGACGAGTACGGGCCTTGGTGGGACGGGAGACCGCGCTATGGGGCCTCTTGGGCCTCGGGGAGGGAGACCCTGCGGGGGCCATGGAGCGTGCCGCGGCCCTCCGGGGGGCGCCCCTGGACGGGGTGGTCCTCGACACGGTGGCGGGGGGGAGGACCGGGGGCACCGGAGCGACCCACGACTGGCGTCTGAGCCGGGCGGCGCGGGAGATCCTGGCCCCCCTGCCCGTGATCCTCGCGGGGGGGCTCACGCCGGACAACGTGGCGGCGGCGATCCGAGCGGTGGAGCCCGATTGGGTGGACGTCTCGTCGGGCGTGGAGGAAGGGAGGCGGAAGTCGCCCGCGCTGATCGCGCGGTTCCTGGAGGCGGTGTGCCATGCGGCTGAGTGAGTACCCGAAGGGGGGGAAATACGGTCCGTTTGGGGGCCGCTACGTCCCCGAGATCCTGATCCCGGCCCTGGAGGAGCTGGAGGAGGCCTATCTCGCGCTCCGGGACGACCCCGACTTCCGCGCCCAGCTCACGCGATACCTGCGCGAATACGCGGGTCGGCCCACGCCCCTCTACTTCGCCCGGAACCTCACCCGGTACGCGGGCGGAGCCAAGATCTACCTGAAGCGGGAGGACCTCCTGCACGGGGGGGCACACAAGCTCAACAACGCCCTGGGCCAGGCCTTGCTGGCGAAGCGGATGGGAAAGCGCCGCCTCATCGCCGAGACCGGGGCCGGCCAGCACGGGACGGCCACGGCCATCGCCGGGGCGGTGGTGGGACTCGAGGTGGAGATCTACATGGGGGCCCTGGACGCGGAGCGCCAACGCATGAACCTCTTCCGCATGGAGCTCCTCGGGGCGAAGGTCAACCTGGTGGACTCCGGCACGAAGACCCTCAAGGACGCCATCAACGAGGCGCTGCGGGATTGGGCCACCAACGTGCGCGACACCCATTACCTCATCGGCTCCGTGGTGGGTCCCCACCCCTACCCCATGATGGTGCGGGATTTCCAGTCCGTGATCGGGCGGGAGATCCGGGACCAGGTCCTCGCCGCCGAGGGGCGGCTGCCGGACCTCCTCGTCGCCTGCGTGGGCGGGGGGAGCAACGCCATGGGGACCTTCTACCCCTTCGCCGATGAGGAGCAGGTGGGGCTCCTCGGGGCGGAGGGTGGCGGCGAGGGGGAGCGGCACGCCGCCTCCCTGGCACGGGGAACGGTGGGGGTCCTGCACGGGATGAGGACCTACCTCCTCCAGGACGAGTGGGGCCAGATCGCCGAGACCTACTCCATCGCCCCCGGACTGGACTACCCCGCGGTGGGGCCAGAGCACGCCCTCTACCGGGAGCTCGGGCGGGCCGAATACGTGGCGGTGACCGACGCCGAGGCCCTCTCCGCCTTCCGGCTCCTCGCGCGCCTGGAGGGGATCATCCCCGCCCTGGAATCGGCCCACGCCGTCCACGCCGCGATCCAGCGGGCCCGGGAGATGCCCCGGGACGCGGTGGTGGTGGTCACCCTCTCCGGTCGGGGCGACAAGGACCTGGACCTCGTCCTAAGGGCCTCGGGGGAAGGCCCTCGCGAGGGGTGGTGAGATGGGCTGGATCCGGATAACCGAGGCCTTCTCCGCGGCGAGGTCCCGGGGGGAGGGGGCGTTGGTGGCGTACCTCATGGGAGGCGACCCCGATCCCGGGGCGTCCCCGACGTACATCGCGGCCCTGGCCGAGGGTGGGGCCGATGTGATCGAGATCGGGATCCCGTTCTCGGATCCGGTGGCCGACGGCCCCACCATCCAGGCGGCGGGGGTCCGGGCCCTGCGGGCAGGGACGACGCCGGAGACGGTCCTCCGCATCGCCGCCGCGGTGAAGCGGGATGCCGGGGTACCGCTGGTGCTCATGGGCTATTACAACCCCATCATCCGGTTCGGGGAGGAGGCGTTCTGCGCCGCCGCGGCGGAATGCGGCGTCGACGGGCTGATCGTCCCCGACCTCCCGCCGGAGGAGGCCGCGCCCCTAGAGGAGGCGGCGGGGCGGCACGGCCTCGGCCTCGTCTTCCTCGTCACCCCGGAAACGCGGGGGGATCGGGCCCGGGACATCGCCGCCCACACCCGGGGCTTCCTCTACCTCGTCTCCCGCTACGGGACCACCGGGGAACGGCGAGGGCTCCCGCCTGATATCATGGGGCTGATCGGACGCATCCGGGGAGCGACAGACCTCCCCCTCGCCGTCGGCTTCGGGATCTCGCGCCCCGAGCACGTGCGGGCGGTGCTGGCCTGTGGGGCCGATGGCGCGGTGGTGGGCTCGCGCCTCGTCCGAGAGGTAGGGGTGGGGAGTCCCCCTGAAGCGCTGCGGAGGCTCATGAGGGAGTTGAAGGCGGCCACGAGGAGATGAAGAACATCTACCTCATCGGGTTCATGGGGGCGGGGAAGTCCACGGTGGGGCGGATCCTGGCCGAGCGGCTGAGGATGTCGTTCGTGGACACTGACGAGCTCGTCGCCGTCCGCGCCGGGCATTCCATCCCCGAGATCTTCTCCCGGTTCGGGGAGGAGCGCTTCCGGAACCTGGAGCGGAAGGCGGTGGCTAAGGTCTCCCGGGAAGGAGGGCACGTGGTTGCCCTGGGGGGCGGGGTCCCCCTCGATGATCGGAACTGGCGTCTGCTCAAAAGGACCGGGATCACCGTCTACCTGCGGGAATCCCCGGAGGTCCTCGCCCGCCGCCTCGCGGACGATACCACCCGGCCCTTACTCTGCGGGCACGAGGGGGCGGCCCGGATCAGGAGGATCGAGGAGCTCCTCTCCGTCCGGGAGCCCCGGTACCTGGAGGCCGATATCGTGGTAGAATGCCGCGGCCGTCCCCCGGGGGAGATCGCGGGGGAGATACTGGAGAGGCTTCGCGGTGAGATGGGTTGAGGTGTCCCTCCCGGCGGAGGCCCGGGGTTATCCCGTGTACATCGGGAGGGGATCGCTGGCGGAGCTCGGGAGGCTGGCGGCGGAACACGGTTTCCCCCGCAGGGTGGCGGTGATCACCGACACCACCGTGGCGGGGCTCTACGGCGACGCCGCCCTGGAGGCCCTCGCGGGGGCAGGATTCGCGGCGGAGCTCCTCGTGATCCCACCGGGCGAGAGCTCTAAAACCCTCGACACGGTGCGCGCCCTCTACGATGAGCTGATCCGGAAAAAATTCGACCGGGGGTGTGGGATCTGCGCCCTGGGGGGCGGGGTGGTGGGGGACGTGGCGGGGTTCGTGGCCGCCACCTACCTCCGCGGCCTCCCCTGGGTCCAGGTGCCCACGACGTTGCTCGCGCAGGTGGACTCCTCGGTGGGAGGGAAGACGGGGGTGAATCACCCCGCGGGGAAGAACCTGATCGGCGCCTTCTGGCAGCCCCAGTTCGTCCTCATCGATCCCGACCTCCTCTCCACCCTCCCCCCGAGGGAGCTCCACGCGGGGCTCGCCGAGGTGGTGAAGGCCGGGCTCATCGCCGATCCGAGCCTCTTCTCTTCCCTCGAGTCCAACTGGGATGAGTTCGTTTCCGGGGACCCCGGGCTCCTGGAGGAAGCCATCGAGGCGGCGTGCCGGGTGAAGGCCGGGGTGGTCGCCCGGGACGAGCGGGAGGCGGGCTTGCGGCGGGTCCTCAACCTCGGCCACACCCTGGGCCACGCCCTGGAGGCGGCCACCGGCTACCGGTACTTCCTCCACGGGGAGGCGGTGGCCTGGGGGATGATCGGCGCGACGTGGCTTTCGTGGAGGCGGGGGCTGCTACCGGACGGCGTCCGGATGCGCATCGAGGCGTTGCTTCTGCGGCTCCCCAAACCCCCCATCCCCGATATGACCCCGGAGAGGTTCCGGGAACACCTGCGCCGCGACAAGAAGATCGTCGCTGGGAGGCTCCTCTACGTGTTCCTCACCGGGATCGGAAACGCGGTGGTGGAGGAAGGGATCGCCGAGGAGGAGCTCCTCTCCGCCCTGGATTACCTCCGTGACCTCCAGCGGAGGCACCCATGAGGCACCCATCACCCGTCACCCGTCACGCGTCACGGATCCTGGTCCTCCACGGCCCCAACCTGAACCTGTTGGGGGAAAGGGAGCCGGCGATCTACGGCCGGATGACGCTCGAGGAGCTGAACGACGAGATCAGGGGTTTCGCCGCGTCCCGGGGGATCGAGGTACGGATCTTCCAATCCAACCACGAGGGGACCCTCATCGACCTCATCCACCATCACCGCCGCTGGGCGGACGGGATCGTGATCAACCCCGGGGCCCTGACCCACTACTCCTACGCCCTGCGGGACGCCATCGCCGCGGTGGGCGTCCCCACGGTGGAGGTCCACCTCTCCGACATCCACTCCCGCGAGCCCTTCCGCCGTGTCTCGGTGATAAAGGACGTGTGCATCGCCCAGATATCCGGGAAGGGCGTGGGCAGCTATCTCGAGGCGTTGGAACTCCTTTCGGAGGTGATCAGTGCCGAGGAAACTGGCGCAGCGGATGGCTAGGGTCTCCCCCTCCGCCACCATGGAGATCCGCCGGCGGGCGGAGGAGCTCCTGCGGGCGGGGGTCGACGTGATCGACCTCGGCCCCGGGGAGCCGGACTTCGACACCCCGGAAACCGTGCTGCGGGCGGGGATCGCGGCCATCGAGGATG
>JAJRVI010000019.1 GCA_024277405.1 Fidelibacterota bacterium | reverse complement strand
GGTGCTCGAGGAGGGGATCCGGATCGACGGGCGAAAGCCCGATGAGATCCGTCCCATGAGCGCAAAGGTGGGCCTCCTGCCACGGGTCCACGGGTCGGCCCTGTTCACCCGGGGCGAGACCCAGTCGCTGGGCACTTGCACCCTGGGGGCCACGCGCCGCGACGCCCAGATCATCGACCTCATGATCGAGGAGGGCCTCAAGCGCTTCATGTTCCACTACAACTTCCCTCCCTTCTGCGTGGGGGAGGCGGGGAGGCTCGGGGCGCCCTCGCGCCGGGAGATCGGCCACGGGCACCTGGCGGAGGGGGCGCTCCTGGCGGTGATCCCGCCGGAGGACGAGTTCCCCTACATCATCCGGTTGGTCTCCGAGATCCTAGAGTCCAACGGGTCCTCCTCCATGGCCTCGGTATGCTCCGGTACCCTGGCCCTCATGGACGCCGGCGTCCCCATCAGGGCCCCCGTGGCCGGGGTGGCCATGGGGCTCATCACCGAGGGGGACCGCTACGTGATCCTCACCGATATCCAGGGCCTGGAGGATCACTTCGGCGATATGGACTTCAAGGTGGCGGGGACGGAGAAGGGCGTCACCGCGTTCCAGATGGACGTGAAGATCGGCGGCATCAGCGACGCCCTCCTGCGGGAGGCCTTGGAGCAGGCCCGCCGGGCCCGGATGGAGATCCTCCGGGTGATGCTCGAGGCCCTGCCCAAGCCCCGGACCCAGATCTCCCCCTACGCCCCCATCCTCGAACTCATGCGGATCCCGGTGGAGAAGATCGGCCTCGTCATCGGCCCCGGCGGTCGCACCATCCGCGAGATCCAGGAAACCACCGACACCGAGATCGAGATCGAGGACGATGGCCTCGTGCGCATCGTGGGGAACTCCCGTGAGGCGGTGGAGGCCGCGCGCAGAGCCATCGAGGAGCTCACCCAGGAACTGGAGGTGGGGAAGGTACTCAAGGTGAAGGTCAAGCGCATCGCTCCCTATGGGGCGTTCGTGGAGATCCGCCCCGGGGTGGAGGGCCTGATCCATATCTCCAACCTCTCGGAGGGGTTCGTGCAGAAGGTCGAAGACGTGGTGAAGCCCGGCGACGAGGTCCTGGTCGAGGTTATCGGCTCCGACGAGATGGGCCGGCCCGAGCTCAAGCGCGTGGAGGAGAAGCCCACCTTCAAGGTGGGAGATATCGTCCAGGGCAAGGTCACCAACGTGGTCGACTACGGGATCTTCGTGGAGATCGCTCCGGGCGTCAGGGGCCTGGTGCACAAGACCCGCCTGGGGGAGGGCGCGAAGGATCCCCGTCAGGTAGCGAAGAAGGGCGACACCATCCTCGTGGAGATCGTGGAGATCGATGAGCAGGGCCGTTACAAGCTCCGCCGGGTGGTGCCCAAATCACCGCTGAGGATCTCCCCCTCCTCATAGGACCGATGCGTGAGATCTACCCCGGTTGTCTTCGGGAGGAGCTCTCCCCTCAAGTGGAGCTCGTAGTGGAACCGCTTCCCCATGCGAATTCCGTGGCGCTGGGGGTGTGGCTCTCCGCCGGGAGCCGGGAGGACCCCCCGGGGAGGGAAGGCCTCGCTCACTTCACCGAGCACATGGTGTTCAAAGGGACCGAGAAATACACGGCGCTGGAGATCGCCCGTGTGATCGATTCGCTGGGGGGACAGATAAACGCCGCCACTTCCGAGGAGTACACCGTCTACCACAGCACCGTCCTCGCGGAGGGGTTGGGGACCGCGTTGGAGGTCTTGGCGGAGCTCGTCACCGCACCCCGTTTTCCGCCGGGGGACATCGAGCGCGAACGCGGCGTGGCCCTGGAGGAGATCCGGGAGGCCGAGGACAGCCCCGACGACGTGGTCATGCGGCTCCTGGAGGAGGCCCTTTGGGGTAAGGACCACCCCTTGGGGCACCCCGTCCTCGGGCGGGCGGAGACGGTGGCGTCCATATCGCGGGAGGACCTCCAGGGGTTCTTTGAGACCTATTACCGCAGGGGGCGCAAGGCTGTGGTGATCTGCGGCAAGGTCGACCCCGAGGCCGCCCTAGAGATGACAGCGGGGCTCTTCGATGCGGGGCGGGACGGGGGGATACCCGCCGGCCGACGCCCCCCCGGGACCATGGGCGCATTTCGGATCGAGGCGCGGCCGATCCAGCAGGTGCACATCGCGATCGGGTTCCCCACGGTCCCGGCCGGGGCCCCGGAACGCATGGCCCTGGAGGTTCTGCACACGGTCTTGGGAGGGGGGATGAGCTCAAGGCTCTTCCAGCACGTACGTGAAGAAAGGGGCCTCGCCTATACGATCACGTCCTTCGTCCGCTATTACACCGATGCTGGATACTTGGGGGTATACGCCGCGGCTGAGCCCAAGAGGGCCGAGGCGATCCTTTCGATCGTGATGGAGGAGATCGCGGACCTGGCCCGTGCGGGGCCAAGGGATGATGAGCTCGCCCGGGCGAAGCGGCGGGTACGTGGCCTCTTCCTCCTGGGCCTCGAGACGCCCGGGGGTAGGATGGGACGGCTGGGGTGGCACTCGGCCCTGGGACTCCCGTTATCGTCCCCGGAAGAGGTGTTGCGGGATCTCGATGCGGTGACAGCGGAGGATATCCGTCGGCTCGCCGTGGAATACCTCCTGCCCGAACGGACCTCGCTCGCCCTGGTGGGCCCGGAAGCCGCGCGCCTGGAGCGTCTCGGCAAGAGGTTTGTGGAGGTGAGGGAAGTTGCCTAAAGCCCTCTATCCCGGGAGCTTCGACCCCATTACCTACGGGCACATCGATGTGCTGGTGCGCGCGAAGAAGCTCTTCCGCCCCCTCATCGTGGCCGTGGTGGAGAACCCCCGGAAGACCCCGCTCTTCTCGGTGGAGGAGAGGAAGCGCTTGGTGGAGGAGGCCCTCCGCGAGGTGGGGATCGGGGACGTGGGGGTGATCACCTACTCCGGCCTCCTCATCGAGTGTGCGAAATCCCTAGGGGTCGATGTCATCGTGCGGGGGCTCAGGGCTACATCCGACTTCGACTATGAGTTCCAGCTCGCGCTGACGAACCGAGATCTGGATTCGGACGTGGAGACGGTGTTCCTCATGACGGCGGGGAAGTACTCGTTCCTCTCGTCCTCGATCGTCAAGGAGGTGGCCCGATACGGGGGCGATGTGTCCAAGTTCGTCCCCAAGTGCGTCGAACGCGCGCTAAAAGATAAATATCATTCTAAATATCATTCCTAAAAAACATGAGCCACAAGTTTTTGTTTCGCCCTTTGGTCTGACAAAACGGCGGGGCATCCATTAAAAACTTTGTTGGGGAAGGAGGCGTGACATGAAAAAAAACGAGATACGTGAGCAGCTTTTAGAAGGAGGAGTGCTTGGGATTATTCGTGTAGAAACTTTAAGTAATCTAGTCAAAATTGTGAAATCTTTACAAAAAGGGGGGCTCCGTTGCCTTGAGATCACCATGACCACGCCGGGGGCCTTGCAGGCCATCGAGGAATCGCGGGAGAGGCTTCCCGATGTGCTAATGGGCGCCGGCACGGTGCTCGACGCCGTCACCGCCCGGGAGGCGATCCTGGCGGGGGCGCAGTTCCTCGTCACCCCCACAGTGAAGCTCGAGGTCATCGAAGTAGCACACCGCTACGGGGTGCCGGTGATCCCCGGAGCCATGACCCCCACGGAGATCCTGACCTGTTGGGAAGCGGGGGCGGACATGGTGAAGGTCTTCCCCGCCAGTGTCCTTGGGCCCGGGTACATCAAGGCGGTGCGAGGGCCCCTGCCCCAGATTCCCTTAGTCCCCACCGGGGGGATCACCGCGGAAAACGCGGGGGAGTTCATCCGTGCCGGGGCCGCCATGGTCTGTGCCGGCGGGTGGCTGGTGGACAAAGCAGCTATCGCCACAGGAAGATACGATGTTCTCACGGAAAAGGCGAAACTCCTAATCCAAGCGGTAAAAGAATCTAGAAGACTTCACTCCAAGGGGGAAGCTCGTTCTTTCTAAAAACTAGGTCGATTCAGTCTAAATATTGGGCTGGACTTAAAATGGGGGAGAGGTTTAGAACGCTGAGAGCACCCGCTCCGGGATTTACTGAATTTCATTGGGTTCCAAGGAAATCCTGGTAGTGCCTCATGTAGTGTGTCCGGCGGCATGGCAGCTTCCCGACTGTATTTCCGTGAATCCCCTAAGCCGCCATCTGAGCGTGGTCCGATTCTTTTCCTCCAATACCAAGTATAAAAGCT
>JAJRVI010000018.1 GCA_024277405.1 Fidelibacterota bacterium | reverse complement strand
TATCACGAGGTTTCCCTTTCCCGGCGTGCATCCGGTGGCCACCTGGATCCCATCGATCAGGCAGGAGATGGGGGGAACGGTCCCCGTCTCCACCTCCGCCACGATCCCCCGGTACCCGGGGTGCCCGAGGAGGCGGAGTACTGTCCTCCCCATCCGGAGCCCAGCCACCATGAACGGGCCCAAATGGCCGTGTAGCCGCACCCCCAGGGAGAGGAGTTCGTCCAGATCCTCGTCGGGCGGGATCCGGCGCCACCGCATCACGGGACGGGCTGCAACGCCTCCACGGCGGAGAAGATCGCCTCCGCGTTCGTAGCGAGCATCGCGAGGAGATCGGCCGTTCCGGGCAGCGCCCCGGGGAAGTTGGTCAGGACCACGTGGATCGCCCCCAGGGCGTGGGCGAGCTTGGCCCCGAAGGAGACGCCCGATTGGAGGTTATCGATGACGAGCGTCACGCCGGCCTCCTTTCCCACCGCCACGAGATCCGATAGGTCCTTGAGAGAAAGGCGTTCCTCGGGAGGATAGGTGGCGACCACGCGGAGCCCGATCCACTTGGCGAACCCCGCTTGCCACTGCATCACGATCGCCCGGATGTCGGCGAGGCCGAGCTCGCTGGATCTCTTCAGGGTCTCCTCCGCGTAGGTGCGGACCGCCGCGGCGAACTCCCCATACCGGGCCGCGAACCCCTCGGCCTCCTCCGGCAGGAGCTCCGCCAGCGCGTCCGCGATGGCCTTCGCCTTGGCGATGAGGGGATCGGGCGTGTTCCAGGGACCCTTCAAGGGGAGGACCACGGCGTCGGGATTCACCCGAGAGAGGAGGGTTTGGATCCAGGGCTCGATCCCGTGATAGAGGACGAGGTCTGCCCGGGCCACGGCCAAGAGATCGCTGGGCTTCAGGTCATAGTGAGCGGGACAGAAACCCGGAGGGATGATGATGGTGACCGCGACCGCATCCCCCCCGATCCGCGCCGCGAGATCGCCCAGCACGGCGCTCGTGGCCACCACATCCACCGGCGTTCCCCCAAACAGGGGGAAGGCCAAAACCGCACCGATCGAGAGAGCCGCGATGAACCTCAACGCAACCTCCTTGGTGTAGCACTTTTTTATATTTTTTGACACCAAACCTTACCACGCGCATCTTGCCCTATCAACGGGGCCCGCGCTTTCCGAAAGCAACCCATCGAACACTGCGCTCTCCCCGATCCAAGGAAAACCGTCCTGGTACTTGACCGCAAATGTCCTGTGTCCTTAGAATGGCGCAAATGTGTGGAGCCATCAAGGAGGTGGGAACTGAAAGACTCTCGCGCTTCCGTGAGGTCATCAATTCGGAGAAGGAGGCGGTATGGGACGGAAATTGCTCTTGATCTTCGCCCTGTTCCCGGTCGTCGTGTGGGGGCAGGCGCTCGAAGGTAGGTGGTCCGGCGAGATCGCGCTCCTCCCTTCGGTTATGCTCAACGTCACGTCGCTAGAGATTTCGTACTCCTTCCTCGAAAGCTGGAAGATCACTGCCACGGGCGACTTTCTCGGCACCGACGGTTGGGTATGGCAGGAGTTCGACACCAGCGGAGGGTTCGGTTTTGCAAACGTCGAACTGCTCACGTTATTCGGCCCTCGGGCACCGGCCTTTCTCTACACCCAGCTTTCCACCTCCTTCAGCATCGCCGGCCTGGACATAGACCTCTATTCCGCTTACGTGGGCGCCGACATCCCGGGGATCTACTTCTCGGGCGGGCCCTCCGGCGGCGCGGTGATCTCGGTGGCCACCCAAGTGGATGGGTTGGATGTCGAGCTCGAGCTCGGTTTCGGTGCCAGACTCACCGATCCCGATTCTCCCTTCACCATTACCTACATCGGCGTTGGCACCTCCACCAAAACGTATTTGGTCGATCCCTTCCCCGGAGGGCTTGAGTTCACCTATCTCGAGCTTTCCCTCACGGATATCCCCTTCCTGTGTTGCTGGATCACGTTGGACTTCACTTTCTCCTTCGCCAAGGAAGAGGGATTCGAGTACGTTAAATTTGCCCTCAACGACCTCTTTACGCTCTGCTGCGACATCGCTTTCGGGATCGATGTGATATTTGGCGTGGGCTACAAGGAGGTCATGCCTAAGTTCACTTGGGGCGGTCTCGAGGCGTGCGTAACGGTGTACGGCGATATCGTGGCGGGAAACGCCCTTATCGAGGCCTGGGAACTTTACGGGTTCAAGGTGACATGTGAGCTCGAGGGTTGCTATGGCGCCGAATTCCTCACCGCTTTCGATGTAGCCGCGGTGGAGGAGATCGTGGGTGACATCTTCGAAGGGGACGAATTCGAATACGCGAAGCTCACCACCTGTGGCCCGGCCTGTTGTGATGGCACTTGGAACGTGGAGATCACGGCTTACTTCCAAGACGTGGCTGGGCCCCTGTTCGGTATCTCTCGGCTCGTGGTGGAAGTGGAGGTCCCCTTATTGGACGTCCTCACGGTCAACGCCGCCTTCGAGATGGCGATCCCCGGCGGGCCCAGCCTGGACTTGGGCTGGGAGTTTTCGTTCTGATAGGGGGTGGCAATGAGAAGGGCCAAATACCTGTTCCTCGCCCTGTTGGGTTTAAGCGCGTTGATCCTGGCCGGGTGTCTGTTCGTTCCTGCCCGCCCTACGGGGAAGATCGTGGGGCATGTGGTGGACGCCGGTGCGGGGTCCCCGGTGGCAGGGGCCAGGGTGACCGCCTATCCATTGGCCGATGATGGAAAGCCGATTTACTGGGTGGGTTCCTCCTATTTCACCCCCACGGTCCTTACGGATGATGAGGGTTACTATGAGCTCGTGGTGCCCGAGGGAACCTATGTAGTGGTCGCGGAAAAGGAGGGTTTCGCCACCACCAGGGTCGAGGGCGTAGTGGTGGCGAGCACCTATAGGTTGGACATCATCGAAAAGCCGGTGTTCAACCCCAGTTGGCCCCTCGAACCTCCGGATGTGACCCTGACCATCGAAGGCCAGATGGTAAATCCCGGCGATGAGATCGTCCTCGATGCCGCGGCGCTGGCCGATGGTTTGAACTACCGGGTCGATGCCCAGGGACCGAACGACATCTCCATTATCTACGCCGCCCTGGGGAAGACACCGGGATCGGGCTGGCTCACGGGGACACGTGAATACTTCAGCTCTACCTACACCACCGGGGACGCCACTATGGACCCCGGGAACTACGGCGTGGAAGGGTGGACCACCTTCGAGGTGGTGGTCTACGACCAGAACGAAAACCGCACTCACTTCCTCTGTAGGGTTTACATCCCCCAGGAAGCGGGCCCCCCGGCCATCCAACCCCCGAGCAATCTGAGGGCCCTGGCAGTGACACTGGGGAAGAAGATCTCCTTCTACAGCGAGAGCTTCACCGTGCCCTCAGGAGCGGGGGATATCACGATCCACGCCGCCCCCGAGGGCGGGAACCTCTATGTGGAGCTCACCTGGGACGCTTCCCCGGACGATGCTGACATCACCGGGTACCGGATTTACCGGAAGTTGGCCGGGGAAGCTGATTACGCCCTGATCGGCACGGTTGCTCCAGCGGGCGATCCCACGACCACCTATCTCTTCCGCGATTCCTCGCCCGCACTGCAACCGGGAGTGGAAGTCACCTATCAGGTGCGGGCCTATAAGGGGGGTACGGAATCCGGCGCCATCGAGGCTTCCACCACGCCCCTCGATATCTGGGACGTGCGGCTGTTGGAGCCAGCCGATGGGGCCACCGGCGTTTCCCTCACCCCCACCTTCCGCTGGGAGCCCACTAAGCTCGTGGGCAACGATCAGTACTACCTGTGGGTGCTGTGGGACCTGGCCCTGGGCGCTGGTTACTACCTCACGGCCGAGTTCCTCAACGAGACTGAAGCCCCCTGGGATGTGGTGAGCGTGCCGGATTCCCCGTACGAACGGTTACAACCCCACCGGTTATACCAATGGTACATCGGTCTGGCGATTGCATACGACGATTTCGCTGATCCCACAGCCGTTTCGGTGGCGGTAAACGATTGGTGGACAACAGATTATCCCTATTGGGGCATGCCGGCCACCGATCTATTCACCTTTACCACCGGGGATTGGCCCGAATGAGGAGGTGGGCGATGAAAAAGATAAATATCGCGTTATTGCTCATTTCGTTGGGCATTGTGCTCGCCCTCTCGGGGTGTACAGGCCTCTTCGGTCCGATAGACACCCATAACGAAGCCCCCATCCCGGCCGTCCCCGGTGACCCCAAGGCGCGGCCGGAGATCGACCCCGAGATCCTCGGCCAGGCCTTCGTGCGGGGCGACCACATCCCCGGTCAGCTCGTGGTGGGTTACACCGATGAGGTAGCGCTGTTCCAGGTCCTCTCCCTGGTCGATGGCCACGTGGTCGCTTCATTCTCCATGGGCGGGCTCCAGGCAGCGCTGGTAGAGCTACCCGGCGGGGTGTCCGTGGCCCGAGCCATAGGGACCGTGATGCTCCGAGTCATGGATAAGAACGACCCTCTCCGCGGGGTCAGCTTCGTGGAGCCGAACTACATGTATGATCTCATTGACCCGGAGCCATCGGATGATTCCTTCCTCAAGTCGGTGGAACCCAAGGTCTATGACCCCAACGCGGATCTCAGGCCCTACCAGTGGGGACTGGACGTGATCGGAGCCGAGGATGCGTGGGCCCATGCCACCGGCGCTGGAACCGTGGTGGCGGTCGTGGATACCGGGGTGGATGGGACCCATCCCGACCTCGCAGGGAAGGTGGTGGAGGGGTATGCCCCACGCACTGACACACTACTCGCTCCTGGAACCGATTCCGATCAAAATGGTCACGGCACACACGTAGCGGGTATTATCGCCGCCAGCGACGATGGCCGGGGCATCGTGGGCCTGGCCCCCGACGCTCTGATCATGCCCATCAGGATCTTCGAGTACTACAACCATCCCGTTTACGGCTATGGCTTCTGGTATGTGGGTTCCTATTACGCTGCGCTGGGTATCGTTTGGGCGGTGGACCACGGGGCAGACGTCCTCAACAACTCCTGGGGAGGTCCTGTTTACTCGCAGCTCACCAAGGCGGCGTTCGATTACGCCCTGGCCAACGGGGTGGTCCCCGTGTGTGCCGCCGGGAACGACGGGGAGGCCTGGATCCAGTTCCCCGCCGCCTATCCCGGCGTGATCGCCGTGGGCGCCACCATGCCCGATGACACCGTGACGAGCTTCTCCACCCTGGGCGGTTGGTTATCGGTGGCTGCCCCAGGTGATGGGATCCTATCGTGCGTGCCCACGTGGTACGTCCAAGACGGCACCGGCGATCCGCTTATGTATGACTACTGGGG
>JAJRVI010000017.1 GCA_024277405.1 Fidelibacterota bacterium | reverse complement strand
GGAGTGTCCCATACGGGGCCGGGGACGTTGCCGAGGACGCCGATCCATCCCTGATTGGACCTCGGGGGATCCCATCCGTCATTTTCCCGCCGCACTGCTTGCCCTAGCATGAAAGCCATGCGGATCGGTGTGCTCCCTAACCTGCCCCTAGCGAAGCTCCGGGCGCGTGCGGCCCGCGATCACGCCACCGCCCGGGGCACTCAGCACCTGAACCGAGTCCGCGCTGCCCTGCACAAGCTGGACGGGGAGATCGAAGCCTTGAAGGCCCGCCTCGCCGCCCTCGAGGGAAGGGTCGCCGAGTTGGAGCGGGAGTTCGCGGCCGAACTCCGCAGGGCCATCGTCCTCCGGGAGTTGAGGAAGCTCTCCGGGATCGGCCCCGCGCTGGCCCAGGAGATCGTGTCCACATGCTTCGACGGGACCCTGGAGAGCCTGGCGGAGGCGGGCTCCAGGGTCCAGGGTGTCGGGGAACGGCGCCAACGGGCGATCCGCGAGTGGATAGACCACATGAAATCGAGGCTCCCCTCCCTGATGGAGGAGGGCTCGCCCGAACGGGAGGAATTCTCGGCCGTGTTCGCCAGAAAGAGGGAGCGTATCGAGCGGAGGAAGGCACGGCTCGAGGCGGAGATCCGGGGGCTCACGACGTTGAGGAAACGTGCCGAAGAGGGAATCCGCTGGCTCGCGGTCGTGACCCCGGATCATTTCCTCCGGGCCTACCGCGGCGATGGCGACGCCCGGGCCCTAGTGGAGCGTTACCTCATCGGCCTCTTTCCCGAGTGGGAGGAACCCCCGGACTGGTTCGCGGAGCTCATGGGGAGGTTCGGGTAGCCATGGCCCTCTTCTCCGGGATCCGCGGGCTCGTCCGCCGGATAGCAGGGCTCGAGCGCCCGGTGGGGGAACTCCCCCTGGAGTTCCACGTGGATCTTGACGGGGCGGGGAAGTTCCTCGTGGCCGTCTACGGTGTCCTCAAGGGGAAGAGGTTCCGGATCGAGGACGTCCCGGCGCTGTGGCACTACGGGGCGGGGGTGGAACTCAACGGGAAGGCCTACACCATCCCCCGGGAGGACGTGGAGGTCCTCCTCGCCCTGCGCTCCCTGGATCCCGCGGTGCGGGACGATGGCGCCCTCGTCTGTGACGTCTATCCCCCGGTCCTCCAGTACCTGCGGAAGAAGCCGTACAAGGTGCGGGAATCCCCCCGGGCGAGGAAGCTCCGGATCTCCGAGGAGCCGCTGGAGCCGGCCCTGGAGGTGGACTACCGGCCGGAGGAGGGCCTGCGCGTCAAGGCGGGCTATTACGACGGGGAGAGCGAGCGGACGCTGAGGGAGGATGAGCTCGAGATCCTGGGACGGGGTCCCCGCCGGTTCGCCTGGATAGGGGACACCATCCGCCCCCTGCCCCGGGAGCTCGACCCGGATATCCGCCCCTGGGTGGAGGCGGGGGAGCGGGTGATCCCCCAGCACAAGATCCCCGAGTTCTTCACCCGGGACCTGGTGCTCCTGAAGACCAAGATGAGGGCGGTGCTCACCGAGGAGGCGGCGGGGATCCGGGTGTTGGAAGGCCCGATGCGCCCCCGGGTACGGATCGACGTGGACGCCCCGGGGTGGCTCGACGTCCAGGTGGGGTTCGAGTGCGGCGGCTTCGAGATACCCGAGGAGGTCCTCAAGGCCCGCAGGAAGCCGAGGTTCGTCCGGGTGGCGGAGAAGACCTGGGTCCGGTTCGATGGGAAGCTCTTCCGGGAGGTATCCCGGAGGCTGCGGGCCCTGGGGGTGGTGCGGACGGAGCGCGGCTACCGCCTCCCCCTCATGCGGTTCTCGTCCCTGGAGGAGTTCGTCCGGGAGATCGGCGGGATCCGCGAGGTGGCGCGGGAGTACCAGCGGTTCCTGGAGGGGCTCGAGGGATTCGAGGCGGACGAGAATTTTTCCTTGACACCGGAGATAGAGGCGCACCTGAGGAGCCAGGGGGTGGAACTCCGGCCGTATCAACGGGCCGGGATCCACTGGCTCACCTGGCTCATCAGGAACCACCTCCACGGGATCCTCGCCGACGACATGGGCCTGGGGAAGACGCTCCAGACCATCCTCGCCCTGCGCTGGGCCTACGAGACGAACGGGGCCCAGGGACCGAGCCTGGTGATCTGCCCCAAGTCGGTGATCCCCTTCTGGGCCCGGGAGCTGGAGCGGTTCTTCCCCGGCCGGGCCGTGGTGTACCACGGGCCCCGGCGCCCTCGGGACCTCTGGGGCGACCCCGGGGAGCGGATCTACATCACGAATTTCGAGACGGTGGCCAACGATATCGACCTCCTCCAGGGGATCCCCTTCTACTTCGTGGTGGTGGACGAGGCCTCTTTCATCAAGAACCCGGGGACCCAGCGGGCCCGGGCCATCAAGGCGTTGAACGCCGTGCACCGCCTGGCCCTGACCGGGACGCCCATCGAGAACCGTCCCGCGGAGCTCTGGTCGCTGTTCGACTCCCTCATGCGGGGGTATCTGGGGAGCCACCGGGGCTTCGTGGAGCGGTATGAGAAGCCCCTGGTCCGCGGGGAAGCGGGGGAGGCCGCGGAGGACCTGGTGCGCAAGATCAGGCCCTTCATCCTGCGCCGCACCAAGGACCAGGTGGCGCAGGACCTCCCCGAGAAGATCGAGATGGAGGAGTGGTGCGAGCTCACCGAGGAGCAGCGGGCCCTGTACGCCGAGTTCCAGCGTTTGAAGGTGGAGCCCATACGCGAGCGTCTCCGCGCCGGCGAGGAGGTGGACGTGGCCACCTGCATCCTCCCCTTGATCACCAAGCTCAAGCAGATCTGCGACCACCCCGCCCTGGTCACCGGGGACGCGGAAAGGCTCTATGGGCGATCGGAGAAGTTCGACCTCGTGCTGGAGAAGCTGGAGGGGGTCCTCGAGCGGGGCGAATCGGCGGTGCTGTTCAGCCACTTCCTCGGGATGCTGGATCTTTTCGCGCGGGCGCTGGATGAGCGGGGGATCCCCTACATCCGCATCCAGGGGGATACCGAAAACCGGGGCGAGCTCATCGCCCGGTTCAACTCCGGGGAGGCCCGGGTGGCCCTGTGCAGCCTCCGGGCGGCGGGACACGGGATCAACCTCACCGCGGCCAACCATATCTTCCACGTGGACCGGTGGTGGAACCCCGCGGTGGAGGACCAGGCCACCGACCGCGTCCACCGCATCGGCCAGGACAAAACCGTCTACGTCTACCGCATCCTCACCCAGGGAACCCTGGAGGAGAGGATCGCGCGGATCCTCGAGCGCAAGAAGGGTATCGCCGAGAGCGTCATCGGGGCCGTGACGGGGACGGAGATGCGCTGGAGCCGCGAGGAGCTCCTGGAGCTCCTGAGGCCCCCGGAGTGAGATCCCCCGGGATCCCCCTGGGAGGGGAGATGGGGATGGGCATGGGGAAGCTGGGCCGGGAACAGGTGAAGAAGCTCCGCGAGTTCCAGCGGAACGAGATCACCGAGCACTACGTTTACCGGGGCCTCGCCCGGATGGCACGAGGGGAGAACCGGGAGGTGTTGCTCCGGCTCTCGGAAGAGGAGCTCGCCCACTACCGCACCCTCCGGGCCCACACCGGGGCCGATGTCCCCCCGGACCGCTGGAGGATCCGGTTCTACCTCGCCCTGGCCCGCATCTTCGGGATCACCTTCGCCATGAAGCTCATGGAGGAGGGGGAGAAGCGGGCGGAGGCGGCGTACATGGAGGCCGCCGCCGAGGTCCCCGAGCTCGCCGGTATCGTCCACGACGAGGAGGAGCACGAGGCGGCCCTCATGGCGGGGATTGACGAGGAGCGCTTGGGGTATCTGAGCTCCATGGTGTTGGGGATAAACGACGCGTTGGTGGAGCTCATCGGCGCGTTGGCGGGGCTTGCGCTGGCCCTGCGGCAGTCGCGGCTGGTGGGGCTCGTGGCCCTCATCACCGGGATCGCCGCCGCCCTCTCCATGGCGGCCTCGGAGTACCTCTCCACCAAATCGGAGGGCGGACCGAAGTCACCCCTCAGGGCCGCGACCTATACCGGGATCGCGTACATCCTCACCGTGGCCCTCCTGGTCTTTCCCTTCTTCGTCCTGGGGAACGTGTACTTCGCCCTCGGGCTTTCGCTTTTCGACGGGCTACTGGTGGTGGGAGCGTTCACGTTCTTCATGGCGGTGGTGCGGGGACTGCCCTATCGGCGGACGCTGTTCGAGATGGCGGCCATCGGGATGGGGGTGGCTGCGATTTCGTTCCTCATCGGCTGGCTCCTCCGCACCCTCCTCGGGATCGAGGCCTAACCCGCGAGGATCAAGAGCAGGTCGGCCACGTTGGTGCCGGTGGGGCCGAGCACGAGGAGGTCCCCGGCGGCGGAGAGGGCTCGGTAGGAATCGTTATCCCGGAGGAGCTCCCCGGGGTCGAGCCCCGCGTCACGGATCCGCCGCGCCGTCCCCCCGTCCACGATCCCCCCCGCGGCATCGGTGGGCCCATCGCGGCCGTCGGTCCCCACCGAGGCGATCACGAGGTTCGCGAGACCCTCGATCCCCATGGAGGCAGAAAGGGCGAGCTCCTGGTTGCGCCCGCCCTTCCCTCCTCCCCGCACCGTGACGGTGGTCTCCCCCGCTAGCACGAGGAGCGCCGGGGGCGGGAGGGGGCGTCCGTGGGCCCGGAGCTCCCGGGCGATGGCCGCGAGCACCTTCCCCACCTCCCGGGCCTCCCCCTCCAGGGTGGTGGTGAGGATCCGCCCCGTAAAGCCGAGTTCCTCCCCCCTTTTCAGCGCCGCCTCCGCGGCGTGGCGCCCCGAGCCCACGATCACGTTCTGCACCCGGGAAAAACAGGGGTCGCCGGGCTTCGGGGTCTCCGGGATCCTCCCCGATGCCCCCCGCTCCAGATGGCACCGCACGGCCTCCGGCACCTCGTCCCAGATCCCGTGGCGCTTGAGGACCCCGATGGCGTCGGCGAAGGTGGTGGGATCGGGGACGGTGGGCCCCGAGGCGATGGAATCCAGGGGATCGCCCACCACATCCGAAAGCACCAGGGAGACGACCCGGGCGGGCTGGGCCAGGCGGGCGAGCTGCCCCCCCTTGGCCCGGGAGAGGTGTTTCCTCACGGCGTTTATCTCCTGGATCCTGGCCCCGGAGCGCAAAAGGAGCTCGTTCGTTTTCGCCAGATCTTCCAGGGAGATCCCCTCCGCGGGGGCGGTGAGGAGCGCCGATCCCCCGCCGGAGATGAGGACTATCACCAGATCGCGTTCGCCCGCCCCCCGGACGAGGGAGAGGAGTTCCTCCGCGGCGGCGATGCCCCGGCCATCGGGGATGGGATGTCCCGCCTCGCGCACATCCACGATCCCGGTAGGGACCCGGTAGCCGTCGGCGGTGATGACGATGCCCTGGGAGATCCGCTCGCCCAGGATCCCTTCCACGGCGCGGGCCATGTCCGCCGACGCCTTCCCGAACCCGACGACGTAGATGTGTTCTATCCCCCGCAGGTCGTAGCGGCGATCCCCCACGCGGAGGGCATCTCCCTCGAGGGAGAGGGCACGCCGCACGCACGCTCCGGGACGCACCGCCTCTATCCCCGTCTGGATCAGCTCCCGCGCGATGTCCTTTAGATCCTTGTCCATCGGTACTCCCTCCTCTAAGCTACGGCCGTGGACCCGAAGGAGAGGATGGCCGAGGTCGCCGACCGCCTGCGCCGCCACTACGGGCCCATCGAGTGGCGCCCCCGGGCGGATCTCCTTTCGCTCCTCGTGGGCACCATTCTTTCCCAGAATACCTCGGACCTCAACCGCGACCGCGCCTTTTCCGAGCTCAAGGAGCGCTTCCCCCGGTGGGAGGACCTCCTGGAAGCGCCCATTGACGCGGTGGAGGAGGCCATCAGGGGGGCGGGTCTCCACCGCCAACGGGCCAGAAGGATCAAGGAGATCCTCGCGCGGATCGCGGCCGAGCGGGGGAAGCTTTCCCTGGAGTTCCTGAGGGGAATGGCCCCGGGGGAGGCACACCGGTGGCTGCTCTCCCTCCCCGGAGTGGGGAGGAAGACCGCGGGGATCGTGCTCCTCTTCGGGATGGGGGCGCCGTATTTCCCGGTGGACACCCACATAAGGCGGGTCACGCGGAGGCTCGGCCTCTGGGACGGTAAGGGGGATCCCCACGATGCCCTGGGACCGCTGGTCCCCCGGGGGAAGGAGTACGAGCT
>JAJRVI010000016.1 GCA_024277405.1 Fidelibacterota bacterium | reverse complement strand
CCACCAGGAGCAGGCGGTCGCTGTGGGCCACGGCGAGGACCCGTTTTCCGTCCTCGAGGTAAAGCCCCAAGACCCGCGCCTGCCGGAGCACCTCCGCCTCCCCCTCCACCTCCGCCAGGAGCTCCTCGGCGATGGAGAATCCCCCCACTCCCGCCCGCTCGGCCCGGGAACCGAAGAACTTGTGGGTTTGCTTGATGAGCTGTCCCCCGAGACGGGGGTTCTCGTCCAGGACCAGGGGGGATACCCCGTGGGCGAGGAGGGTCCTGGCGGCGGAGAGCCCCGCGGGCCCGGCCCCCACCACCACCGCCTCCGCCCGCACTTCCCGTACCTCCCGATCCCCGGGGCGGAAGTCGGGGTTCAGGCGCCCGGGCCCCCGCTGGGACTGGACGACCATCCCCTCCCGCACTGGGGTGACGCACGTCTTCACGTTGGGGATACCATCCACCGTCATAAGGCACGAGGAGCACTTCCCGATGGCGCAGAAAAGCCCCCGGGGGGCACCGGAACGGGTGCGGGAGAGGACCCGCACCCCGGCGGCGTGCAGCGCCGCGGCGATGGTCTCCCCCTCGAATGCCTGGACGGGGCGCCCATCGAAGGTGAAGGTGACCGCTTTTGGGCGCCTGAAGGTGAGGACCGGATGTTCCCAGAGCCTACCCTCGGCCCGTCTATCCGACACCGCAACCGTAACTTAGGGCCTGCAGGGGTCCGGGTCAAGTTTGCCCATGGCACCGCGGTCCGGTTATAAACTGGCCCGATCGGGATGGAGCTCTTCAGAAGATACGGGGGGAACCCGGTCCTATCCCCGGATATGTGGCCGTACCCGGCGAACTCCGTGTTCAACCCCGGGGCGGTGGAACACGGAGGGGAAACGCTGCTCCTGGTGCGGGTAGAGGACTTCCGCGGTTTCTCCCACCTCACCATCGCCCGGAGCGCGGATGGCCTCGGCGGTTGGGAGATCTCGCCTCGACCCACGCTCCTCCCAGACCCGGGCTACGCCGAGGAGCGGTGGGGGCTCGAGGATCCCCGGATCGTCTGGCTCCCCGACCGAGGGGAATACGCCATCACCTACGTCTCGTTCTCCAAGGGGGGACCGGTGGTGTCGCTCATCACCACCCCCGATTTCCAACAGTTCACGCGCCACGGGGCCCTGGTGCCCCCGGAGGACAAGGATGCCGCCCTCTTCCCCGTCACCTTCCGGGGGAAGTACGCCCTCATCCACCGTCCCATCATCCGCGGCCAGGCCCACATCTGGATCTCCTTCTCCCCCGACCTCCGCTACTGGGGCGATCACCGCATACTGCTCCCGGTACGGCCGGGCTGGTGGGACTGCCACCGGGTGGGACTCGGTCCCCCGCCCATCGGTACCGAGGAGGGTTGGCTCCTCATCTACCACGGGGTACGGATCACCGCCTCGGGGAGCCTCTACCGGGTGGGGCTCGCCCTCCTGGATCCGGACGAGCCCTGGCGCGTCGTCCGTCGCGCCTCCTCGTGGGTGCTCGGCCCCCGGGAGGGTTACGAGTTCCACGGCGATGTCCCCGGCGTGACCTTTCCCACGGGGGCCATCGTGTCGAAGGGCACCCTCCGGCTGTACTACGGGGCCGCTGATAAGGTGGTGTGCCTTGCCTACGCCGACCTCGATGACATCCTCCTCTTTCTCCGGGAGGACGGGGTTGAGGGGGATCGGCCTTTGGGCGAACCTTGAGGGACATGCACACCCGGTTTCTGAAGCCCTTACGGATCGCGTTCATCGGCACCTATCCCCCGCGTCAGTGCGGCATCGCCACCTTTACCCAGGATCTCCTGACCGCCCTGAACGAGCTCTACGGCAACGTCCTCGCCGATGAGGCCCAGAGGTACCTCCACGTGATCGCCATGCACCGGGGGTCGGAGCCCCTGGATTATCCGCCCGAGGTCCGGTTCGAGGTCCGGGATCACCGCGAGGAGGACTACCTGGACGCGGCGGAGTTCATCAACCTCTCCCCGATAGACGTGGTCTCCCTCCAGCACGAGTACGGGATCTTCGGCGGCGAGGACGGCAGCCATATCATCGAGCTCCTGGAACACGTGCGCAAACCGGTGGTCACCACCCTCCACACGGTGCTCCACGAGCCGAGCCCCTCCCAGCGGGAGGTGCTCCAGGAGATCGCCACGCGCTCCACGCTGCTCGTCGCCCAGACCCGCAGATCCGCGGAGATGCTCCGGGAGATCTACGGGGTCCCGGAGGACAAGATCGTCGTCATCTACCACGGGGCACCTGACGTCCCCTTCCTGGACCCGGCCTACTACAAGGACCAGTTCGGGGCCGAAGGGCGCCCCCTCATCCTCACGTTCGGGCTCCTCTCCCCCAACAAGGGCATCGAGTACGCCATCGAGGCCATGGCCGAGGTGGCCCGGGAGTTCCCCGAGGCCCTCTACTTCGTGGTGGGGGCGACCCATCCCGAGGTGCGGAAGCACTACGGCGAGAGCTACCGGCTAGCCCTCGAGGAACGGGTTAGGCGTTTGGGGGTCGAGGAAAACGTCGTGTTCCACAACCGGTACGTCTCCCTGGAGGAGCTGATCAAGTTCCTGGTGGCGGCGGACATCTTCCTCGCGCCGTATCTGGTGCGGGAGCAAGCGGTGTCGGGGACGATCACCTACGCCCTGGCCACGGGGAAGGCCATCGTCTCCACGCCCTCCTGGTACGCGGAGGAGATGCTCGCCGACGGCCGGGGGATACTAGTCCCCTTCCGGGATGCGGGGGCGATGGCACGGGCGCTGCTCGAGCTCCTGCGGGACGAGAACAAACGCGACCGCATGCGGAAGGCCGCCTACGAGTTCGGCCGCCAGATGGTGTGGCGCGAGGTGGCGGGCCAATACGCGGAGGCATTCGAACGCGCGTTGGTCCTCCATGCCCGGGCAGGGAAGCGCCCCTTTCGGGCGTTCAAGCTCCACACCCTCCCCGAGGTGGACCTATCCCACCTGCGCCGCCTCACCGACGAGACCGGGGTCCTCCAGCACGCGGTGTACACCATCCCCGACCGCCGTTTCGGCTACACCACCGACGACAACGCCCGGGCCCTGATCGTCACCCTCCTCCACTGGGATCTCTTCGGCGACAGGGAGATCTGGGACCTCATGCACACCTACTTCTCCTTCCTCCACCACGCCCAGACGGAGGACGGTTGGTTCCGAAACCTCCTCACCTACGAGAGGGCCTTCGTCCCCGAGGGGGACTCGGAGGACGCCCAGGGACGCGCCATCTGGGCCCTGGGACACGCCGTGGCCGTGAGGCTCCCCGAGGACCTCCTCACCCTGAGCATCCAGATGTTCAAGAGCGCCCTTCCCACCTGGGAGAGGTTGTCCGCGGCCCGGGCCCTGGCCTTCGCCATCCTCGGCGCGTCCTATTACCTGGGGAAATTCCCCGGGGACACCGAGGTCAAGGGCGCTTTGCACGACCTCGCCCAGCGGCTCTACGAGGCCTTCTCCAGGGGCGCCAAACCGGATTGGCCTTGGCCCGAGGAGGTGCTCACCTACGACAACGCCCGACTTCCCCAGGCCCTGATCACGGCGGGCAGGGCCCTGGAGCGGAGGGAGTACGTGGACCGGGGGATCGAGGCCCTGCGGTGGCTCATCGAGGTGCAGACGGACCCCCAGGGGAAGCACCTGAGCCTCGTGGGGAACCAGGGTTGGTACCCCCGAGGGGGGGAGAGGGCGAGGTTCGACCAGCAGCCCCTGGACGCCGCCGCCCTGGTGGACGCCTGCCGCGAGGCGGCGCTGATCACCGGGGACCCCCGCTGGTGGCGGGAGATGGAACGGGCTTTCTCCTGGTTCCTGGGACGGAACGACCTGGGGATCCCGGTGTACGATTTCACCACCGGGGGCTGCTACGACGGCCTCCAGCCCACGGGGGTGAACCGGAACCAGGGGGCGGAATCCACGGTGAGCTGGTTGATCTCCCTTCTCCTCATGAAGCGGACCCTCAGGCGGCGGACCGTGGTCGAAAGGGCGTAGGCGAAGATCGCGACGGAGATGTCCGCGCTGGAACGTAAGCTGGAACAGCGGGCGTGGCGGGCGCTGCGGGAGCTGCGGGGGCTGCGCGAACCCCGGACGGAGGACATCTTCGAGCGGCGCCAGGTCCTCGGGCCGGACGACTTCGAGGTGGAGAACTACCCCCGGCGTAGGCCCCTGGCGGCCTTCAACCCCGGGGCGGTCCTGGTGGGGGAGACCATCTACATCTTCCCCCGCTTCGTCTTCGATTACTACTCCTACACCTCCAGCATCGGCGTGGTGT
Organism: Fidelibacterota bacterium; assembly: GCA_024277405.1. Lineage (GTDB taxonomy): Bacteria > Bipolaricaulota > Bipolaricaulia > Bipolaricaulales > Bipolaricaulaceae > UBA3571. The sequence goes on along the minus strand of JAJRVI010000016.1, from coordinate 8,656 downwards.
CCCTGCGGATCGAGGAGCTCCTGGGCGGGGAATTCGCGCGACCGCTCCGGGCGCGCATCGTCCTCTGGCCCCAGACCTCCTGGGAGGCGGTCAAGGGCTGCGAGGACCCACGGGTCTCGTTCGCGGACGACCACTTCCGCGTGCTCTATACCGGGGTGGGGAAGCCAGAGGACGCCGAGGAGATGCCCACCGGGACGCGCTATAAGGCCGTTCTCGGCTACGCGGAGTTCGATCCCGCTCTCAACCTCAGGAGGAAGGGGTTCTTCTGCGTCCACGGAGGGGGGGAACGCGTCGTCCCGGGCAACAAGGACTCGGCCCTGCTGGAGTTGAACGGGCGGAAGGCCACGATCCTCACCCGGCCCAGCTTCCGTTCCGCGCGCCTCAGGTTCACCTCCCGCGGGCCGCTCCGCCGCGAGAAGCTCCCCGATATGTGCTGGCGGGCCGAGGCGGATCTCGAGGAGTTCACGATCCCGGCGGAATCCCTGTGGCCGGTGCTCTCCCCCGAGGCCTGGGAGTACAAGATCGGCTGGTCCACCAACACCGTGCGGGTCGGAAACGGGGAGTACCTCGTGGGGTGGCACGGCGTGCTGCGTGAGGACCTCTCCTACCGCAACGGCCTCGCCCTGGTGGACTCGACGGGGGCGCTACTGGCGGTCTCGGACTACGTCCTCGCCCCCCGCGGCCTCTCCGAGGAATACGGGGACCGATCGCTGACCATCTTCGGCAATGGCCTCGTGATCTACAAAGGCCTCCTCATCTGGATCGGGGGGATTTCGGACTACGGGATCGGGATCTTCGTCACCCCGCTCTCCGAGGCCCTCCGGGCCCTGCGCCGGATCTGAGGGCTCAGGCGACGCCGAGGATCTTCATGCGGGCCCGGTGCAAGGGCGGGCCCTCCCGGCCCTGTGGGGGAAGGGAGGCCTCGTCCGGCTTGTCGGTGAGGCCGAACAGCAATGCCCCCGCGGCCCTCGCCTCCTCCGCGAACCCCCACACCTCGGGAGTGATCACGATCTCCTCGGTCAGGACCCGTTCGGGAGGGGTCCCATCGGGGTGGACGTCCATGCGGGCCAGGGTCTCCTCGTACTCCAGGCGCCGGAAGGCCTTGAACGGGGTGGGGTCGCCCCGGGCGAGGGCCCCCGCCACCTCCCCGCGCAGCCCCGCGAGCCCGGGGGGGAGGCCCTCACAGGCCGCGAGGAACTCGGGGAAGGACCGGATCCTCCCCGCGGATACCCCGTCCCCCAGGCGTTCCAGGGCGTAGGCCCCGCTCGCGACCACCAGGGCCGCGAACACCACCAGATCCTGGTTGTCCCCGGTGAAGCGGTGATACCGGGGGTCGTTCAGCTCGCGGTAGGCCCGCCGGAATCCCTCCCGATCGAACTCCCCGCCGAGAACGGAACCCGCGATCCGTTCCGCCGCCGCTACCCGGGCGGCGTCCACCGGGCCGGAATTGCGCCCCCGGGCCCCGAAGGCGGTCTTGTCCAGGTCCACCACCACCGCCGTGTCTCCCTCCAGGGGGAAGCCCTCCTCTTGAAGCCATTCGAGGAACCGTTCCATGAGCCCCCAGCGGTTGGCGTACATCACCCCCTCCCGGACCTCCCACGCGGGGGGCGCGCCGCGCTCCTCCGCGGCGATGAATCCCCGGACGGGGGCGAACTCCCCCAGGGCGGCGATGGTGCGGCCATCGTTGTGGCGGGTATCGCCGAGGTAAACGATGCGACGGAGCTCCTCGCCCCTGAGCCTTTGGGCCGCGGCGAGGATCTGGATCACCACACGGGCGTAATCCCGGGTCCCCTTGCGGGGGATCCCCTCCCCCAAGCCGAGCTCCTCCTGGAGCTCCGGGAGCCCGGGGAGCCGGGGATCCTGGGGGCGAAGCGACCTGTAGGCGACGAAATCGCCGAGCAAATCCGCGAGGCAAGCACGCCGATAGCGCATCACAAAAGCCCCCGGGCGACGACGAGCTCCGCGTTGAGGATCGCCCCGCCGGCGGCGCCCCGCACCGTGTTGTGGCCCAGGACCTCCAGGCGCCAGTCGAGCACCGGACAGGGGCGGATCCGCCCCACCACCACGCTCATCCCCCCGCCCTCGTCCCGGTCGAGCCGGGGCTGGGGCCGGTCGGGCTCGCGGCGGACGACGATGGGGCGCTCCGGGGCACTGGGGAAGCCGAGCTCCTGGGGGAGCCCCCGGAAGGCCTCCAGGGCCTCCACCACCTCCGCGAGCTCCGCCCGCCGGGAGAGCTTCAGCGACACCGCCTCCAGGTGCCCGTCCCGGGTGGCCACCCGGTGGCAGTGGGCCGAGATCCGCACGTCCGCTTCCTCGATCCCGTCCGGGGTGAGCCTCCCCCAGATCTTCCGGGGCTCCCGGGCGAGCTTCTCCTCCTCGCCGGGGATGTGGGGGAGGACGTTGTCGAGGATGGCGACCCCCGGGACCCCGGAGAAGCCGGCGCCGGAGAGGGCCTGCATCGTGACCACCACCGCCGCCTCCACCCCGAAGCGGCGCCGCAGGGGCTCCAGGGCCAGCACGAGCTGGGCCGTGGAACAGTTGCTCCCCGTGACGATGAACCCCTTCCACCCCCGCCGCCTTCTCTGGAGCTCCACCAGCGCGAGGTGGTCGGGGTTCACCTCGGCCACAACCAGAGGCACGTCCGGGTCGTAGCGGTGGCTCCGGGCGTTGGAGGAGACGATGTACCCCGCCCGGGCGAACTCCTCCTCCACGGGGCCGGCCACCTCCGCCGGGAGGGCGGAGAACACGATCCTCCCCGGGATCCCCGCCCGGGGGGGGACCACCGGCAACTCCCGCACCGTCTCGGGGATCTCCCCGGGGAGGATCCACCGCACCGCCTCCCCATAAGGCTTCCCCGCCGAGCGCTCCGACGCCGCCACGGCGGCGATCTCGAACCAGGGATGGTCCGCCAAGAGGCGCACGAACCACTGGCCCACCATCCCCGTGGCCCCCAACACCGCCACCGGGATCCGCTCCATCACCCCTCCCTCCCCAGGTCGAACTCGCGGTGGATGGCCCGCACCGCGTCCTCCACCTGGCCCTCGGAGACCACGAGGGAGATGTTGTGCTCCGAGGACCCTTGCGCGATGGAGATCACGTTTATCCCCGCCTTCCCCAGGGCGCCGAAGAGCTTGGCCGCGATCCCCGGGGTGCGGCGCATCCCCTTCCCCACCGCGGCCACGATGGCCACCCCGTCCTCCGCCCAGATGCGGTCGACGTTCCTCGCCGCGAGCTCGGGCGCGAACGCCGTGTTCAGCGCCTCCAAGGCCCGCGCGGTCTCCTCCCCGCGGATGGCGAAGCAGATGTTCTGCTCCGAGGAGGACTGGGAGATCATGAGGACGCTTATCCCCTCCCGGGCCACCGCGGAGAAGACCTTGGCCGCGATCCCCGGCACCCCGATCATCCCCCGGCCCTCCACGGTGATCAGGCTGAGGGACTTGATAGCGGTGATGGCCTTCACCGTGGATCTCCCTTCCCGGGGGGAGGAGGTGATCAGGGTGGAGGGCCCATCCGGGTTGAACGTGTTCTTGATGCGGATCGGGATCCCCCGCTCCACCGCCGGGAGGACGGTCTTGGGGTGGATCACCCGGGCCCCGAAGTAGGAGAGCTCCGCGGCCTCGGCGTAGGAGAGCTCGGGGAGGGTGCGCGCCTCGGGGACGATGCGGGGGTCAGCGGTCATCACCCCGTCCACGTCGGTCCAGATCCAGATCTCATCGGCGTCCAAGCTCGCGGCGACGATGGAGGCGGAAAAATCGCTCCCGCCCCGGCCCAGGGTGGTGATCACCCCCTCGGGGGTGGCTCCGATGAAGCCCGTGATCACCGGTATCGTCCCCTCCGCCAGGAGCGGCAGCACCGCCCCCCGGGTGCGGTCCCGAGTGTGGTCCCAGAGGGGGGAGGCGGCGCCGTGGTGGGCGTCGGTGACGATGAAATCGCTCGCCTCCAGGGCCCGGGCAGCGTAACCCTCCTGCCGCAGGGCGGCGGCGAGGAGCCGCGCGGAGAGCCGCTCCCCGAAGGAGGCCACCGCGTCCAATCCCCGGGGGGTGAGCTCCCCCAGGACCCCCACCGCGGCGCAGAGGTTCTCGAAGTCCCGGATGAGGGAGTGGACCTCCGCGAGGAGCGCCTCCCGCTCTTCCGGCGGGGCCACCTCCGCGGCCGCCTCCTCGTGGCGGGCGTAGAGCTCGGCGATGGTGCGGTGGAGGGTGCCGTTGTCGCGACGGGAGGCGGCCTCGGCCGCCCGGATGAGGGCATCGGTCACCCCCTGCATCGCCGAGACCACCACCGCCGGCGTCCCCTCCCCCTCCGCGAACCTCCCCGCGATCCCCGCCACGTTCCGGATCCTGGTGCCGTCGCCCACGGAGCTCCCGCCGAACTTCATCACGACCATCGCCCGACCTCCTCCAACACCTCCGCCACCGCCTCCAGGGATGGCACGACGCGCCGCGGGTAGTTGGCGAATCGCGGCACGATCCCCGGGAGATCCCCGGTGTGGTAGGCGATGGTGGCCTCGGGGTCCTTGAGGAGGTTCCCGGTGAGGACCGCCACGACACGCTCATCCCGCCCGATGACGCCCCCGGAGACGAGCTTCCGCGCCCCGGCCACCGCGGCGGCCGAGGCGGGCTCACAGCCGATCCCCGCCGCGTCCACCACCGCCTTCGCGTCCATGATCTCCTGGTCCGTGACCTCCACCACCACCCCCCCGGTCCAGCGCAACGCCCTCACTGCCCGGGGGAAGCTCACCGGATTTCCGATTCGGATCGCCGTGGCCACGGTCTCGGCCCGCACGGGCTCCAGGGGTGAGAACCCACGGACGAAGCTGCGGTAAAGGGGATTGGCCCCGGCGGCCTGCACCGCCGCGAGGCGCGGCATCCGCGGGATCAGCCCCAGCTCCCGGAGCTCCCACAGGGCCTTCCCGAAGGCCGCGGTGTTCCCCAGGTTCCCCGCGGGGAACACGATCCAATCGGGCGGATCCCAGCCGAGGTCCTGGACGATCTCGTACACGATCGTCTTCTGTCCCTCGATGCGGAAGGGATTCAGGGAGTTGAGGAGGTAGATCCCCAGCTCCCGGCAGCTCTCCTGCACCAACGCCATGGCGGCGTCGAAGTCCCCCTCCACCTCCAGCGTCAGGGCCCCGTAGGCCAGGGCCTGGGCGAGCTTTCCCAGGGCCACCTTGCCGGCGGGGACGAAGACCACCGCCGTGAGCCCCGCCAGCGCGGCGTAGGCGGCCATGGAGGCGGCGGTGTTTCCCGTGGAGGCGCACGCCACCGCCCGGACCCCGAGCGCCCGGGCCCACGTCACCCCCACCGTCATCCCCCGGTCCTTGAAGGAACCGGTGGGGTTCTCCCCCTCATGCTTGAGCGCGAACCCCTCCAGCCCCACCCAGCGGGAGATCACGGGGTTCCGGTACAGGGGCGTGTCGCCCTCGGGGCGGGACACGATGAGGTCGCCGTCCACGGGGAGGACGAGCTCGCGGAACCTCCACACCCCGCTGCGCCGCCACGGCTCCGGCCCCCGCGCACCCGTCCTCCCGTCGAAGAGCTCCCGGGAGATCCCCAGGGAGGGGAGGTCGTGGGCCACGTCCAGGAGCCCCCCACAATCACACCGGTACCGCATCTCGTCCAGTGGGTACTCCGTCCCGCACTCCATGCACCTCAAAACCGCGGCCATCACATCACCCCGAAAACGAGGAGAAATATAGCGGGATTTTAACCGCAAACAGCGGGCATGGCCGCGATCGCGGGCGGGCATCGTCGGGACCGATCGGGGTACACTACGGGAGGGATGGGGAGTTACTTCCTGCGGCGTATCCTGTGGTTCGTGCTCACGCTCCTCGCGATCTCGCTCGCCGTCTTCCTCGCGTTGAACGTCCTCCCCGGGGACCCCGCGCGGCTCGTGGTGGGGATCGAGGCGTCCCCCGACCTCTACACCCGGGTCCGGGCGGAGCTCGGCCTCGACCGCCCGTGGCCCGTGCGCTACCTCCACTGGCTCGGAGGGATCGTCAGGGGCGACCTCGGCCGCTCCCTCCACTACCGGCAGCCGGTGGGGGCGCTCCTCGGGGCCGCCGTCGCGGTGACCTTCCCCCTCGCGCTCCTCGCCTTCCTCCTCTCCCTCCTCATCGCCTTCCCCCTGGGGATCCTCGCCGCCCGGCGCTGGGGCAGCTCCCTGGATGCGGCCCTGATGGGGCTCGCCCAGGTGGGCCTCGCGGTCCCCGAGTTCTGGCTCGGCTTCGTGCTCGTCCTCGCCTTCTCCGCCGGGCTCCGCGTCCTCCCCGCGGGGTGGTTCCCCGGGTGGGGGGCGGGCCTCCCCGCGCTCAGGTACCTGGTGCTCCCGGCCCTCGCCCTGGCGGTCCCCCGGGGGGCGTATCTCGCGCGCATGGTGCGGGGATCCCTCCTCACCACGTTGGGGGAGGCCTACGTGGCCGTAGCCCGGTCGAAGGGGCTCCCCGAGGCCCGGGTCCTCCTGGTGCACGCCCTGCGGCCCGCCCTGATCCCGGTGGTCACCTCGGGGGGGCTCGTGTTCGGAAGGCTGCTCGCGGGGGCCATCGTGGTGGAGAACCTCTTCTACCTCCCCGGGCTCGGCCGTCTCGCCCTCGCCTCCGTCCTCGCCCGGGATATCCCACTGGTGGAGGGGGTGGCCCTGGTGGCGGCGGGCAGCATCCTCGCCGTCAACCTCCTCGCCGACCTCTCCTACGGGCTCCTCGATCCCAGGGTGCGTTACCGATGAGGAACGCCTCGCTGTATCTGGGCGCGGTGCTGTGCGCGATCACGGTGGGGGCCGCGCTCCTCGGGGCGCTGTGGACCCCCTATGACCCCCTGCGCCCGGAGGTCGCCCCCGCCTACTCGCCACCCTCCCTCCTACACCCCTTCGGCACCGATTGGTTCGGAAGGGACACGCTCTCGCGGGTCCTGGCCGCCATGCCGGTGGGGCTGCGCGTGGCCGCGGTGGGGACGGCCCTGGGGGGCGCGGTGGGGACGGCCCTGGGCGCGGCGAGCGGCCTCGTCGGGGGCGCGGTGGGGGAGGCGTTGGGCAGCGTGATAAACCTCCTCCTCTCCTTTCCCCCGGTGCTCCTCGCCCTCCTCCTCGTCACCGTCCTCGGACCGGGTGAGGGGAGCGTGGTCCTCGCCATCGGCCTCTTCAACCTCCCCTACTTCGGGCGGCTCGCGCGCGCCAGCTTCCTCGAGTTGAGGGGCAGGGCGTTCGTGGAGGCGGCCCGGGCATGCGGCGCGGGTCCCGTGCGGATCGCCCTCGTCCACATCCTCCCCAACGCGGCCGGTCCCCTCCTCGTGCAGGGGACGAGCTCCCTGGCGTTCGCCCTGCTCTCGGAGGCGGGCCTGAGCTACCTCGGGTTGGGCACCCAGCCCCCCTACCCGTCCCTCGGGAGGATGCTGAAGGAGGCCCAACAGTACTTCATCCTCGCCCCCTGGACCGCCATCTTCCCCGGGCTCGCTTTGGTGGCGACCGTCCTGGGGTTCAACCTCCTGGGCGACGGGTTGGGGGCGCGGCTGGACCCGCGGCTCCGGCGCATCCACGGCCGCTGAGGCCTCACCCCTCCAGGACCTCTATGACCAGCGGCAGGACCGAGAACGGCTCGGTTATCGCGTACACGTTCCCCCGGGGATCGATGAGGACGCAGGCGGGGGAACCCTCCGCCCCCAGGGCCTCGGCCCAGGCCGCGCGGTCGGTGACCGTGGGCATTCCAGCCCCGAATCCCTCGAGGAAGGCACCGATGATTTCGGGATCGCCCTCGGCGACCCCGATCACCGCCAGCCCCCTTCCCTCTCCCAGGAGGCGGAGGCCCTCCATCAGGGAGAGGTTGATGCCCAGGGCCTCGATCTCGGCGTTCATGTCCCAGAAGAAGACGATCACGGCCCGGCCACGCATTTCGGCGAGGGCGATCTCCTCCCCCGAGGTGGTCACGCCACGGAGGTCGGGGGCGGGGTGAGGGAAGACCCTCCCCGCGCCGTCCGGGGCCTCCGGGACTTCCTCGGGGACGGCAAAGCGTTCGTCGGGGACATCCGATACTTCTCTATATCCCGTGAGTTCCAGCGACATATCGTTCGTGGTGACGAAATCGAGGCCAGGATAGTAGAACTCGAAGTAGATCTCGGCCCTCCGCCCCATATAGGAGGCCTTATCCACCCAGAGATCCATCTCGAACTTCCTCATGAGGCCCAGGGGGTCCGGCCGCATCTCCCCCCGGAGGATCCAGACCGCGTCGGCCCCGAGGGTCCCCTCCTCCACCTTCCCGAACTCCATCCGCCGCAATAGGGGATCCCTCTCGAGGTCCAGGAGGGAAAGCCAACCTCCCGAGAGCACGTGCTTCGCCCATCCCCGCCCGGGGGCGTATGAGTAGATCACTCCCTCGGCGAGGTCCGCCACCTGCACGGGCAGGAAGATGTCCTCGAGGCCCGTCGCCTCCACGCGGACCCGGGGATACTCCACCCAGAAGATAAGGGACCCCCCGAGGGAGAAGACCTCCTCGCCCTCGTATTTCGACACGAGCGTCGCGACGTACGAGGAGGTGAAGGACCTCTCCTGCGCCCGGCGGTAGGACTCGGCCAGGATCTCCTCCGCCCCGGGGAGCGTTCCCTCGGCGAGGACCGCGAGGGGGAGGAGGCAGAGCGAAAAAACGAGGAGAACACGCATAATTTACCCCCTT
>JAJRVI010000015.1 GCA_024277405.1 Fidelibacterota bacterium | reverse complement strand
GCTACATAAAGCTCGGCCAGCCCGCCACGGAGCTCTCCGGGGGCGAGGCCCAGCGGATAAAGCTCGCCCGGGAGCTGGGGCGGAGGGCCACCGGCAGGACCCTCTACATCCTGGACGAGCCCACCACCGGTCTCCACCCCGAGGACGTGCGCAAGCTCCTGCAGGTATTGCACCGCCTCGTGGACGCGGGGAACACGGTGGTGGTGATCGAGCACAACCTGGACGTGATCAAGACCGCCGACTGGATCATAGACCTCGGCCCCGAGGGGGGCGAGGGGGGCGGGGAGATCGTGGCCGAAGGGCCCCCGGAGGCCGTGGCCGAGGTGGAGGGGTCGTACACCGGCCAGTTCCTGCGCCGGATCCTCCCCCTCGCCCGGGTCACGCCGGGATGAGGATCAACTTCTCGCGAGGAAGGCGGATCCAGAGGGCCTCGCCGGGCGGAGGGACCCTCCCGGGGGGAAGCTGCGTGCGCAATTCCCACTTTCCCAGCCGGAGACGGCAATCGATGGAGTCCCCCAGGTATGCGGCCCGGATAACCTCCACCCGAAAAGCGTTCTCGGGATCCGCCGGAGAGCCCTCCAGAACCTCCACATGTTCTGGCCGCACCGCCAGCGTAACCGCTTGCCCCTCGGCGAGGGCATTTCGGGGGACACGGAGGCGTATTCCGTCCTCTGTTTCCAGGACCGCCGTCTCAACTTCGACCTCGACCACTCGGGCCTCGATAAAACTGCTCAACCCGATGAACCCGGCGACGAACCGGTTGGCGGGGCGCTGGTAGATCTCCTCCGGGGTCCCAAGCTGAACCAAGCGCCCCTCGTTCAGGACGGCAATGCGATCGGAGAGAACCAGTGCCTCGGCCTGATCGTGGGTGACGTAAATGGCGGTTATCCCAAGCTGGCGCTGAAGCTCTCTGATCTCGAACCGCATCTCCTCGCGGAGCTTGGCATCCAGGTTCGAAAGGGGCTCATCGAGGAGAAGTACCCGAGGGCGGAGTACCAGCGCGCGCGCCAACGCCACCCGTTGTTGTTGCCCTCCCGAGAGCTGCCGGGGATAGCGGTCTTCCATCCCCGAAAGCCGCACGAGGGAGAGAACCTCCCGCACCCGTTCCCGAATTTCCTCCTTCGGGGTACGGCGGAGCTGTAGACCGAAGGCGAGGTTCTGAAAGACGGTCATGTGCGGCCAGAGGGCGTAATTCTGAAAAACGAACCCTATATCTCGCTGCTCCGGGGGGAGACGGGTTACCTCTTCTTCCCCCAGGAATATGCGCCCTTCGTCTGGGACGATGAAGCCAGCGATGCATCGGAGAGTCGTGGTCTTGCCGCATCCTGAGGGGCCTAATAGCGTGAGGATTTCCCCATCATGCACGACGAGATCCAGGCGATCCACCGCGGTCACCTTCCCGTACCGTTTGGTAACCCTTTCCAGTTTCACTTCGGGCATATTCCCTCCCCCAATAATTCAGCCGGCAATTCCGCCCATGTATTCGGGCCGGAATACCCTCTGGATGAGAACCATAAAGAGAAGGCTCGGGATGAGGAGGACGATGGCGATGACCGAGGCAAATTGCATGTTATAACCGCTGGATGAGTAAAGTAGCATGGGAAGCGTGGTCACGAATGGGAGGCCGATGAAAAAGGTCCCCGTGAATTCCGTCAGGGATGTGATGAAAACGAACACGGTGCTGACGAGAAGCCCCGGAGCCGCCAGAGGAAGGAGTACCCTCCAGAATGTCCGCCACCTGGTTGCCCCCACGCTACGGGCTGCCTCCTCCAATTCCTGAGGGATCGCTTTGAAAGCTGAAGTGGTGATCCATACCCCGAAGATCAAACACACAAGGATATGGATGAGGATCACTCCCTGCACGGTCCCCGCGAGCCCCCATTTGGTGAAGGTGGGGAGGAGGTTGACGAAGATCGGCTGTTGGGGAAAGGCCTTTGGCATGAGGAAAAGAAGCAGAATCAATGCCTTCAATGGGACTCTGAACCGGGCCAAAGCGTACCCCGCGGGAATGGCCATGGTCATCACCAACGCGGTGGATACCAGGGCCACTAACATGCTGGTGCCGAACGCTCCCCAGATGCTCACCGCCGCGATAGCCCAGTCCCGTTGGAGCCCTAAAGCCTGCTTCCAGTATGCGAGGCCAATCTCCTGGGGGAGAACATGGGGCCAGTACCAACGGATGGCAATGGACCAGATTACCAAGCTGGAAATAGGACCGAAAATCACGAAGAAAATGAAACACAACAATAGGCCTTCCAGCAATGCTCGCCGCCACTTAATACCCATAGACTTCCTCCCGGACCGTGCGGCGCAGATAGTAAACCGCCATCACCCCCACGATGAGGTAGAGGAAAACCCCCAAGGCGCTCGCCACCCGGTAATCGCCGAAGTATGTAACCCGATGGGCAATGTCCACCGTCACGGTGGTGGGATTCCCGGCCACGATCATGTAGGGCAGCGTGAACGTGCTGACGATGGTGCAAAAGGTAAGGACTACAGCAATGGCGATGGTGGGTTTTATCATCGGGAGGAGGATGCGCAGGATTACGTGGCGGGTCTTCGCTCCTACGCTACGTGCGGCCTCGATATAGGTATCGTCGATCACTTGAAGCCCGCTCAGGACGATGAAGGTGATGAACGGGGTCTCCTTCCAGAGGAAGCCGAAAGTGAGACCTCGGATGTTAAACAGCTGAAGAGGAGTATCGATATCCACAAGCCCCATGTTTGCGAGCAGGACGTTGAGAAGCCCGTGAGGCGCCAGGAAACTCCGCATCATCTGGGCCACCACCACATAGGGAAGGAAGATCCCCAGCCTGCTGAGAGAGTTTATGATCCGGGCCACCCGGGATTCGCTCAGACGTATATAGGAGGCGAGGGCGAGACTGAGCGCTGTAGAGATAAGGGTCCCCAGTATCGCTACCTGAATGGAGAAGAGGATATCACGTCCGTACAAAGACACCGCTTTGTAATAGTTCGCCAAGGAGAGCCCGCCGGTCTCATCGGTGAAGCTCCGGATGATGGAGAGGGCGAAGGGATAGAGGTACATCACCAGGATGAAAGCGACGGCGGGCAATAAAAGAAACAAGGGGAGGAACCTCTCGGTTCCTCCCCTTAGTCCTCGCACCTCAGCCGCCGATGACCCACTTCTCATAGGACTCCAGAACCGCTTTGAAGTACGGTGAGAGCGGGAATGCCAACCCTTTCACCTGGAGTTCCTCAGGGGTGATGTCCCTATACAATCGCTCGTATGCCTCCGGGCTTACATAGTCCTTGACGTATGTACCGTCGATGCCGGGGTACCAGTTGTACATCTCCACGATCACCTTGCCCTGGATCTCGGGGCTTGTCACGAACTCCACGAACTTCTTCGCCCATTCCACGTTCCGTGCCTTCGCCGGAATCACGAAGTACATGGGTTGCCCGGGCATCCCCGGCGCAGGAAGGACGAGCCGCATGTTGGGATCCATCTTGCCGGTGAGCATGAAGGTATAGAACATGTCAACCCAAACCGGGCCCATCCAGATCTCGCCACGGTTCAGGGCGTCCAGGGTACCTACGTTGCCGGCGGTGATGGTGACGTATTTGTTGAACTCTTTCAGTTCCTTGAAGACGGGCTCCCAACTCGCGACTTCCTCCTCATCGAAGGGCCCGGTAATGGCGTATTTCTCATATTTGCCGGTCTTCCAATAGACCCAGGCGTTGACGAAGGAAACTCCGGACATCCCGCCCTTAATACCGTTGTAACCGAATTTACCAGGATGTGTTTTGACCCACTCCACTAGCTCCTCGAAGCTCCGCGGTGGCTCGGGAACGTACTTCGGGTTATAAGCAATGGCTGTCTGGCTGTGGAACATGGGCATCACATACCCTTCTACCGGGACGCCCAACGCGTACTTGGCGTGAGGCGAGGTCACGTACTTCCAGGTATCGAGATCTTTGGCGTACGGGAGCAGGAGTTCGCTGAGGTCTCCGTATTCGTCCTTCACCCAGCTGAGGAAGATCTGATGTACCATTGCCACGTCCACGTCCCACGTCTCTTTGCCGGCCGATTTTTCTGCGCGCAGCTTTTCAAAGATCAGACGGGACCCAGCATCGCCCGGACCAGTATGGATTGTGCGGAGATCCACGTCGGGATAACGCTCGGAAAACATCGGACCGATGACGTTTTGGGCCAATGCCAACATGTTGATATCGCCCGCGGTCATGTAGAGAAGGGTGACCTTCGCCTGGAGCACACCCCCCAAGAGGAGAAGAGCTACACCTACAATTCCCAATTTACGCCACATGCCTCCCTCCTTTCTCCCCAATCAAAGATTTTGCAAAAGTTTTCAATCTATTTCTCACCCCCTTTCCCAACGTTTGCATAACCATTATAGATGTATAAAGAAGACGCGACAAGACCTGGACATCAGAGGAGGTTACGCAGTTTGGGATCGAGGCGGTCCCGTAGGGCATCCCCCAGGAGATTGAAGGACAGGACCGAGAGGGCGAGGAACACCCCAGGGAAGATGATAATCCAGGGGGCACGGATGATGTAAGTACGCCCCTCGTTCATCATCCCGCCCCAACTGGGGACATAGGGAGGGATGCCAACCCCCAGGAAGTTGAGGGCCGCTACCTCCATGATGGAGAAGGCGAAGGTGAAAGTGGACTGGACGATCACCGGGGAAAGGAGGTTCACGGTGATGTGGCGGACGAGGATCCTACCGGAGGAGGCCCCCAGGGCCCGGGCCGCCTCCACGTAGGTGTTCTCCCGCAGGGATAAGGTGGAACTGTAGACCACCCGCACCATACGCGGGGCCCACACCATACCCACGGCGATGATCACGTTCACCATCCCGGGCTTCCCCATGATGGCCATGAGCGCGAGGGCCAGGATGATGGCGGGGAAGGCCATGATGGCGTCGATAACCCGCATGAGTACCATTCCCACCCGGTCGTAATAGCCGCTCAACACCCCCAACGGCACCCCGAAGGCCAGCGCGAACGCGGAGATGGAGAGCCCCAGGATGAAGGTCACCCGGGTTCCTACCAGGACCCGGCTGAAGATATCCCGGCCGAAATGGTCGGTGCCGAAGAAATGGGCCGCGCCCGGGGGCCTGAGGCGGTCGGTGAGGCTCAGGGCGTCGGGATCGTAGGGGACGAAGTATGGGGAGAAGATGGCGATGATCACCAACGATAGCAGCACCCCTACAGCGAAGAGAAGGGTCTTACGCCGCAGCACGAGTCTCACGAAACCCAACGCCCCTCCTAGCGGTAGCGGATCCGCGGATCCAGGAAGGCATAGGTTATATCGGTGGCGAAGTTGATCACCACATACAGCACCGCCACCACCAACATGATCCCCTGGATCGTGGGATAATCCCGTTTGAGCACGGACTGGACGATCAAGCTCCCCACTCCCGGCAGGGCGAACACGTTCTCCGTGACCACCGCCCCCGAGACCAACGAAGCGAACGTGAATGAGATCACGGTGGTGATGGGGATCGCGGCGTTCCGCAGGGCGTGTTTCAGGATCACCACCGAATCCCGGAGGCCCTTGGCCCGCGCGGTGGTGATGTAATCGGCCCTCAGTACGTCCAGCATGCTCGAACGCGCGGTGCGGGCCACCAGGGCCGCGTTCACGAACCCCAGGGCGAACGCGGGGAGGATGAGGTTCTTGAGGTTAGCGATGTTCCCGGTGGCGATCACCGAGGTGTAGCCGGAGCTCGGGAGGAGATGTAGTTTGCCCGCGAAGAGGACCATGAGCATGAGCCCGAGCCAAAAGCTGGGGATGGATGCCCCGGCCAAGGCCAACAGGAGCAGCGAGTTATCCACCCAGCTGTTCGGACGCACCGCGGCGATCACCCCCGCCGGGATCCCCAGGCCAACCACCACCATCAGGGCCATGATCCCCAAGAAGATGCTGGTCTCCGCCCGTTGTCCGATGATCCGGAGCACCGGCTGACGGAAGAAGATGGATTCCCCCAGATTGCCGCGGAAGAAATTGACGAAGTACTTATAAAACTGGACCCAGATCGGCTGGTCGAGCCCCCACGTCCGTTTCAGGGCCTCGATCTGTTCCGGAGTGGCGTTCGGACCGAGGAGGACGGAAACGGGATCACCCGGGATCAACTGCATGAGCACGAAGGTGATGGTGACGACCAGGAGGACACTCACCACCATCCCCGCGGCCCGGCGCACTACGTAGGAGAGCATATCCCGTCCCCGCGACATAGAGGGGCCTCCCCGTGCAGGGAGGCCCCTCAGGTGCCCTTATCCCTTCCAGGAGTTCCAGAAGTAGGGAGCGGCGCCCATGTTGATGTACTCCGTCCCGTATCCCTTGAGATCGGCGCGCTTGAGGTGGAGCTGGAACGCATCGCCGAATTTTATGGTGGGGACCTCGATGTACCAGAGCTCCATGATCGCTTCCCAGACCTTGTAGCGCACCTTGAAGTCCGTGATCTGGTTGAGGACCTCCACCAATATCCGCTTCTGCGGCGTGTCCCACCAACCGGCGTAGTTCGGGTTCAACGGGAGCACGAGCGAGGGATCGGGGATGGTGTAGAAGAAGGTGAACGCTAGCTCCCATTCGGGGTTCTCGCGGTTGTTGCGGCGGGCGAAGAAGGTGGCCTTGTCGTAGACCTGGAGATCCACGTTGAACCCCACCTTCTTTAGCTGGTCGGCCACCACCAGTGATTGGTTGTACTGGGCGGTCATGTCGCCGGCAACGATGATCCGCAGCGGCTCGCCGTTATAGCCGGCCTCCTTGAGGAGCGCCTTGGCCTTGGCCGGATCGGCCTGGTCGTAGGCCTCGGTCCCGGCGGTGGTGTACCAGCGGATGCCCGGGGCGAAGTAACTCCCGTTCAGCTTCCAGAACTTAGGATCGCCGTACCCGGCGAGCATGATGGGCTCCATGTCCAGTGCGGCGAGGATCGCCTGACGGATCATCACGTTGCCCGTGAGAGGGGAGATGGTGTTGATGAGGGCCACCGGGTAAACCGGCGGATGGTCCACGATGATGGGGACGATGTTGGGGTCGCCCTCCACGTTGGGATAGAGGTCGTTGGGGATGTTGACGGCGTAGTCGTAGGTGCCGGCCTGGATGCCCACCAAGCGGGCGTTGTCCTCGGGGACGAAGTAGAAAACGAGCTCATCGAAATAGGCCACACGCTTCCCGGCGTAGCCGCTCGCCGCGTCGTCCCTGGCGGAGTACCCGTCGAACCGCACCAATTTGATGTAGTCCCCCGCCTTCCACTCCACGAACCTATAGGGGCCGGTGCCGATATAGTTTTCCGGGGGTATGGGTTCCGAACCCGCGGTCTCCACCACCTCCTTGGGATAGATGCGCGGGCCGCCGTAGATGTTAGCGAGATACGTCTCCAGGGGGGCGAAGGGCTGATCCAGGACCATGACCACGGTGTAATCGTCCACGGCCTTGAGCTCGACGACGTGACTCCACAGGGCCTTGGATGTGAGGCCGTACTTCCCCCAGCGCTCCAATGAGGTTACCACGTCCTCCGCCCCGAGTTCCTTCCCATTGTGGAAGAGGACGCCCTTGCGCAGGTAGAAGGTGACCGTTTTCCCGTCGGCGCTGAGCTCCCAGTCCTCGAGCAACATCGGCCGGGGGGTGTAATTCTCGTCGAAGGCGAAGAGCCCTTCGAAGATATGACGGGCGGGGATGCTGGCGGCCACGCCGGTGGTGAGTTGCATGTCCAAGGTGCCCGGCTCCGATGCCAACGCTACCCGAAGGACCCCGCCGGATTTCGGCCCGGCCACAGCCGCGACGGCAACCCCCAGGAACAGTACACACAAAAGGACCGACTTACGCCACATGTTCCCTCCTTTTGGAGAATTTTTAACAATTGAAGACCTGTGTGGGTATGAATCACCCCCTTCCCGTTGATAAAACGTGCGCCATTATAAGGTCAAATGGGCTAGGTTGTCAGCCTGCCTAACAACTTGATAGCATTGCCAACGTCGGGGATCTCTGTGGAGTCCGCCACGAACAAGGAGCGTGAAGATGATCGATCTTACCGTGGGGGAGGAGCAGCTCGAACGCACGGCCCAACGGGCCCGGGAGCGGGGCATCATAATCCCCACGTTCAAGCAGATGCGGGACCCTGATAAACACGTCCCCCAGGAGATCAAGGACCGCCTGAAGGAGATCGGCCTCTGGGACCTCCACCCCCTGAACCTCTTCCGCATCACCTGGAAGAACGAGCCCGTCCCCAAGGGAGGGCTATACGGGCCGGTGAATCGGCTGGTCTTCCCCCCGGAGCTAACCGGGGTGGACGCGGTGATCATCGGCCTCGTGGGCAAATGGTTCCCCACCGGCTCCCATAAGGTGGGAGCCACCTTCGGGTGCCTCGTCCCACGCCTGGTCACCGGCCAGTTCGATCCCACCTTCCACAAGGCCGTCTGGCCCTCCACCGGCAATTTCTGCCGCGGCGGAGCGTACGTGGCCAACCTCCTGGCGTGCGATTCCATCGCCATCCTGCCGGAGGGGATGTCCCGGGAGCGGTTCGAGTGGCTCTCCCAGGTGGCCGGCGAGGTGATCGCCACCCCGGGGACGGAGTCCAACGTGTGGGAGATCTTCCAGAAGTGCAAGGAGCTCCGGGCGACCCGGGAGAACGTGATGATCTTCAACCAGTTCGACGAGTTCGGGAACCACCTCTGGCATTACGCCGTCACCGGGCCCGCCATGGAGGAGGTCTTCGGGGAGGAGGCCAAGGGGAACCAACGGTTGGCCGGCATCTTCCTCACCTCCGGATCCTCCGGGACCTTGGGGTGCGCCGACTACATCAAGGAGAAATTCCCGCATGCAAAACTCGCGGTGGGGGAGGCGTGGCAGTGCCCCACCCTCCTCCTCAACGGCTTCGGCGAGCACCGGATAGAGGGGATCGGCGATAAACACGTCCCCTGGATCCACAACGTGCGCAACACCGACCTCGTGATGGCCGTCGACGACGAGTTCTCCATGCGGCTTATCAGGCTCTTCAACGAGCCCGAGGGAAAGGAGTACCTCATCAAGCAAGGGGTGCCGCCGGACCTCGTGGACAGACTCGACTGGCTCGGGATCTCCTCGGCGGCGAACCTGGTGGGGGCGATCAAGCTCGCCAAGTACTACGAGCTCACCTCCCGGGACGTGGTGCTCACCGTGTTCACCGACTCCATGGAGCTTTACCGGTCGAGGATCCAGGAGATGCGGGAGCGGTTCGGTCCCTACTCCCGGGAGCAGGCCGCCATAGATTACCATCGCTTCCTTCTGGGAATCGATACCGACAAGGTCCAGGAGCTCACCTACTGGGATCGGCGCCGCGTCCACAACCTTAAGTACTACACCTGGGTGGAGCAGATGGGGAAGTCCGCCGAGGAGCTGCTCCAGCAGTGGTACGATTGGCCCGATTACTGGGACCGCATTCACCGTCAGGTGGACGATATCGACCGCCTGATCGAAGCGTTCAACGAACGCACCGGGCTGTTGCGGGAGCTTTAGGCACACCCCCCTTCCACGACCGTAGCGGAGAGAGGGGCCTTAGAGGCCCCTTTCTCGTTTACGGTTAGAGGAATCTTTTCGATCCTGTTTCCTGGACTGTAAAGGTTATTTCGAAAGCATCGGGGATGAACACCGATAAAGTCGGGCGTAAAGCCCGACGCTGCGACGCTGAGTAGTGTTGCATTGCGTACGACGGTTCCTTCGGTTTACCCGGCCGGTTGCGGTCTTGAAATGACCCTGCCCGGACGCTCAGAAGAGGGAAAGCTGGGACGGTTCTTGTTCGTCCTCCAGCGGGATCCTGATCTCGCCGTAGACGCCGTCGTAGCCCGGACGGATCTCGAGATCCCCCCGCCGCACCTTGAGGATCGCCCTCCCCACCTTCCCGGGGATCCCCCGCGCGATCTCCTCCTCGGGGAGATCAAGGAGGATCGTGAACTCGCTCCCGAAGCGCTCTACCAGCCGCCGATATTCGTCCAACGCCCTCTTCGTCCCCGTTCCCACCCCCAGGGCCTGGGCGATGATCTCCTCCAGGGGCACCAGCGAGCGGTAGGGGATGGCCCCCTCGGGGCGGAATCCCTCCGGCCTATCCGCCAGAGCCTCCACCCGGTGCAGCACCCCCACCGTGAGGGGACGCCCACATACGGGACAGCGGTTCTTGCGGGCCAGGGCTTCCCTCGGGGGAAGGACCACGTTGCAGGAGCGGTGCCCGTCGTAGTGGTATTTCCCCTCCTCGGGGAAGAACTCCACCGTGAAGAGGAACCGTCGGGGATCCTTCTCGCGGATGGCGGCGACGAGTTCCGGATAGCCCAGTTCCGGGAGCTCGAACACGCATGCCTCGCGGCCCAACCTCGAGGGCGAGTGGGCATCGGAGAAGGACACCAGGCTCACCCGGTCCAGGGCCGATAACCGCCAGTTCATGGGGGGATCGGAGGAGAGGCCCGTCTCGATGGCGAAGATCATCCCCGCGTCCTCGCCGAAGGCCTCCTCCAGGGAATCGAAGCCCGAATTGGAGCCGAAGATGGAGTACCAGGGGGTCCAGGCGTGAGCGGGGATCACCGCCGCCCCCGGGGCGGCCCCGAGGATCAACCGGAGGAGCCTCCTCCCCGGGATCCCCAGCGTGGGCCTGCCATCGGCGGCCAGGTTCCCCAGCTTCGAAAGCTCCAGGTTTATCCTGGCCGCGTCCTCGAGGCTCGGGACGAGCACCAGGAAATGGACGCGCCGCTGGCGCCCGTCCTGGCTCCAAATACAGGAGATCTCGCCGGTGATGAGGAACTTCGCGCCGGCGAACTCGTAGATACCCTCCCCCGCCGGTCGGAGCTTCTCGGAAAGCTCCCGGAACCACCGAGGGTGGGTGAAGTCCCCCGTGCCGAGGAGGTCGATCCCCTTCCACTTCGCCCAACGGGCGAGG
>JAJRVI010000001.1 GCA_024277405.1 Fidelibacterota bacterium | reverse complement strand
GTCGCCGTACCCCACCGTTGCCACCGTGACGAGGGTGAAGTAGAAGGAGTCCAACAGCGTCGCGGTCTCCTTCTCCGTGACCCAAAAACCGAAGGTCCCCACCAGTATTACCGTGCCCAACAAAATTACGGACAGCTTCAGCATCCCCACGCTTTTCAGCGTTCACCCCCGCAAGGAAGAACGTCAGGAGGCATGGTAGCACCACGCCCCCCTTGTTCCTCAGCCTTTGAGCAGGCGGGCGTTGATGGCGACGATCACCGTGGAGAGGGCCATCAGCGCGGCTCCCAGCGCGGGCGAGAGCAGTATCCCCAGGGGGTACATGGCCCCCGCGGCCATGGGGATGGCGAAGGAGTTGTATCCCGTGGCCCAACCCAGGTTCTGCACCATCTTGCCGTAGGTAGCCCGGGCTAGCTGGATCACCGCGGCGATGTCCCGGGGATCATTGCGCACGAGGATTATGTCCGCCGACTCTATCGCCACGTCGGTCCCGGCGCCGATGGCGATCCCCACGTCGGCCTCCACCAGCGCCGGGGCGTCGTTCACCCCGTCCCCCACCATGGCCACGGTGAGCCCTTTCTCCTTCACCCGCTTTATGACCTCGGCCTTCTCGTGGGGGAGGACCTGGGCGAAATAATCGTCGAGGCCGAGCTCCCCGGCCACCCACTTGGCTACCTCCTCGGCGTCGCCGGTGAGCATGAGGACCTTGATTCCCATCCCCTTGAGGCGCTCCACCGCCTCCCTGGACTCCGGGCGGATGAGGTCGGCCAGGGCGATGGCACCCACGGGCACATCATCCACCACGAGGTAGACCACCGTCTTCCCCTGGGCGGCGAGCTCCTTGACGCGGGGATCGTCGGGGTCGTGTCCCTGCTCGGCGAGGTAGCTCGGGCTCACCACCCGGATGGTCTTGCCCTCGAGCGTCCCCTCTACCCCCCGACCGGGGATGGCCCTCACGTCCTGGGGCTCGGGGATCTCTATTCCCCGTTCCCGGGCGGCGGCCACGATCCCCGCGGCTATCGGGTGCTCGGAGCGAGATTCCACCGCTGCGGCGAGCCGCAACACGTCCTCCTCCGCGAGATCCGAAAGGGCCACCACGTCGCTGACCCCGAACTGGCCCAGGGTGAGGGTACCGGTCTTATCGAACACCACCGCCTGGAGTCCCCGGGCACGCTCGAACGCGGTGCGGTCCCGGATGAGGAACCCCCGCCGGGCGGCGATGGCGGTGGACACCGAGACCACCAGCGGGATGGCCAGGCCCAACGCGTGGGGGCAGGCGATCACCATCACCGTGACCATGCGGGGGAGGGCGAAATTGAAGTCCTTCCCGGCGCCGAGCCACCCCAGGAGCGTGGCCACGCCTCCCCCGAGGGCGATGAGGGTGAGCCAAAGCGCCGCCCGGTTCGCCAGGTCCTGGGTCTTGGAACGTGCCTCCTGGGCCTTGCGTACGAGGTCGATCACCTGGGCGAGATACGTCTCGTCCCCGGTGCGGCGTACCTCCACGGTGATGGCCGACTCCCCGTTGATCGCGCCCCCGATCACCTCATCGCCCTCCCCCTTCTCCACCGGACGCGATTCCCCGGTGAGCATGGACTCGTTCACCGTGGTGCGCCCCTCGACCACCACGCCGTCCACGGGGATCTTCTCCCCGGGCTTCACCAGCACCCGATCGCCGGGTTTCAGGACCTCGATGGGCACGTCCTCGACCGTTCCGTCCTTGAGGAGATGGGCGGTGGAGGGCATGAGACGGGCCAGCTCCTCCAGGGCCTTGGAGGCCCCAAGCACCGAGCGCATCTCGATCCAGTGCCCGAGCAGCATCACGTCGATCAGGGTCGCCAGCTCCCAGAAGAAGACCTGACCCCGTAGCCCCAGCACCACCGCCGCGGAGTAGACGTAAGCCACGGAGATGGCGAGGGCGATCAGGGTCATCATCCCCGGCTGCCTCTTCCTCAGCTCATTCCACATCCCCTTCAAGAACGGCCATCCGCCGTAGAAGTAGACCGTCGAGGCGAAGAGAAGCTGCACATAGCTCGCGCCCGGGAAGGCCAGGGCTTCGGGAAGGCCGAGGAGCTTCTGGATCAACGGGGAGAGGAGGAGGATGGGGACGGTGAGGCCCAACGAGACCCAGAACCGTCGGCGGAAGTCGGCCACCATCTGGGCGTGGTGGGCGTGATGGTCGTGGTGCCCGTGTTCCCCGTGGCCTATGCCTCCGTGTTCGGCGTGGCCGGCGTGGCCCTCATGGGCCTTGTGCTCGTGATGTTCGTGTTCACTGGGCCCAGCGTGGTCTCCGTGTTCATGGCCCCCGCTGGGAGCTTCGGCATACTTTTCAGGCTCTTTATCGAACTTTTCAGCGCAAGTCGCGGAGCAGAAGTAGAAAGTCTTCCCCCGGAATTCCCGGGTCTCGGCGGCCGCCGAGTCCTCGAGCTCCATCCCGCACACCGGATCCCTCACCTTCATGATCCCTCACCTCCCTCCCGTGGCCTCCAGGCGAGGGCCCACGCCCCGCCGACGATGCCCAACAGGCTCGCGAGCAACCCCCCCATCCCGAAGAGGAGGTTCACCGCGGATGTCACCAGAATGGCGATCCCCCAACCCTGGGACCTCGTGGGCCGAACGTACAGGATGACCGCGCCCACGAGGACCACGATCCCCAATACCAATCCCAGCCACGGGAGCCGGTGCCACCCGAGGTAGCCCCCCATCATCCCGTGTCCCCACATCCACGAGGTGGGGCCGACCCAGCCGTACATCGCGATGCCGGCCCCCACCATCCAGATCCCCGCGAGGAGCGAGAGCACGAACGCCCCCACGGGTATGTCCCTTTTGTTGCCGCTCATCCCTTACCCCCTTCCCTTTCGGGGCGGGCCACGATCAGCTTCACGATCCCCAGCCGATCGAGGTCATCCACCCTAACAAGCTCGAGCCCCGCGCGGCGGACGTTCTCCACGGTCCGCCGGTTCAACCTGAATCCGAAAAGCCGCACCGTCAAGGGGGAGAGGAGGTCGAAGAGCCGCCCGAGCACCCGCCCCTGGGGACGTACGTGTTCCAAAAGGACTATCCTCCCCCCGGGCTTCACCACACGGCCCAGCTCTTTGAGTCCCCGCACCGGGTCGGGCACCGAACAGAACACGAAGCTAGAGACGGCGGAATCGAAGTTGTTATCGGGGTAATCCAGGGACTGGATGTCCATCTCCCGGAGCTCCACCTCGAGTCCCATGCGGAAGGCGCGGGCCCTCGCCCGGGCGAGCATCCGGGGGCTTATGTCCACCGCGATGAGCTCGCCCGATCTCGGATAAAACGCGAAATTACGCCCGGTGCCCACCCCGGCTTCCAGGACCCGGGGCCCGCGCACCTCCGCCCAGGCCTTCCTCCGCCAAGACGAGGAGGTTCGCTCCATGGGGCACTGGAGCAGATCATAGATGGGGGCTATCCGGTCGTAGCGCCTGCGGGCGTGCTCGGCCTTCACGGCGACCCCCTAGCAGCAATGTCCTCCGGCACCGCGGTGGTGGTCGTCGTCCCTCCGGCCCCCACCGGTGGCGAGCCTGACCGCCACGTAGATGACGGCCCCGAAGACGAGCAACCCCAACAGGGCGAAGAGGATCATCCAACCCAT
>JAJRVI010000014.1 GCA_024277405.1 Fidelibacterota bacterium | reverse complement strand
GGGGAGGACCTCCATCCCCTGATATAGGTGGGTATCGAGCCTGACCCCCATCCCCCCGGGGAGGGATTCGATGTGCACCGTCCCGGTGGAGGGGAGGAAATCGTGGCAGGGGTCCTCGGCGTTTATGCGGCACTCCATGGCCCAGCCCCAGAACTCTATCTGCTCCTGGGAGTAGCCCAGGGGTTCCCCCTTCGCGATCCGGAGCTGCTCCCGCACCAGGTTCCTCCCCACCCGGACCTCGGAGACGGGGTGTTCCACCTGGATCCGGGGGTTGATCTCGATGAAGTAGAACCGGTCATCGGCCACCAGGAACTCCACCGTTCCCGCCCCCACCAGGCCCACGGCCTCCGCGGCCCGGATCGCCGCCTCCCCCAGGGCACGGCGCATCTCCTCCGGGAGCTCGGGGGCCGGCGCCTCCTCCACCACCTTCTGGTGGCGCCGCTGCACCGTGCAGTCCCTCGTGCCCCAGTGGACGATGTGTCCCCGGGAGTCGGCGAGGACCTGCACCTCCACGTGCCGGGGCGAGGGCACGTAGGCCTCGAGGTACACCCGGGGATCGCCGGTGGCCGCCTTGGCCTCCCGCTGGGCTTGGCGGAAGGTGGGGAGGAGCTCCTCCGGCGAGGAGACGAGGCGGATCCCCCGGCCGCCGCCGCCGGAGACCGCCTTTACCAGAAGGGGGTATCCGAGCCCCTCGGCCGCACGGACGAGTTCCCCCTCATCGGCGATGGGGCCGGTCCCAGGAAGGATGGGGACCCCGTTCTCCGCCACCCGCTCCCGGGTGGCGGATTTGTCCCCGCACAGGCGCAGGACCTCCGCGGGCGGGCCCACGAAGGTGATGCCCATGTCCTCGCACGCCTCGGCGAAATCCGGGTTTTCCGAGAGGAACCCGTAGCCGGGATGGACCGCATCGCAGCCCGTGATCTCGCAGGCGGCGAGGACCGCGGGGATGTTCAGGTAGCTCTTCCGAGCGGGGCCGGGCCCGATGCAGACCGCCTCGTGGGCGAGGCGCACGTGGAGGGCCTCCCGTTCGGGCTCGGAGTACACCGCCACCGCCTTCAGGCCCTCCTCGCGACAGGCCTCCAGGATCCGGAGGGCGATCTCCCCGCGGTTGGCGATGAGCACCTTCTCCATCTCACTCCGTGACGATCTTGAACAGGGGTTGGCCGTACTCCACCGGGCTCCCGTCCTCCACCAGGATCTCCTCGACCACGCCGCCCACGTCCGCGCGGATCTCGTTCATGACCTTCATCGATTCGATGACGCAGAGGGTCTGACCCTCCTGCACCCGGTCCCCCACCTCCACGAAGGGCGGGGAGTCCGGGTTGGGGCGGCGCCAGAAGGTCCCCACCAGCGGTGAACGGATGACGTGGCACCTCTCTTCCTCTGGGGGCGCGCCTTCCCCCGCGACCGCGGCCTCCGCCGCGGGGATCCCCGCCGCGGCCACGGGGGTGATCTCCCGTTTCAACGTGATCCGGCGCTCCCCCTCGACCAGGGTCAGCTCGCTCAGCCCCTCCTCCCTGAGCAACGCGCTCAACCTCTTCAACAGCTCGAGGTCGACGTCCACCTTTCCCCTCCTTGAAGACACAGGCCATTGTACCCTTCCCACCGGGAAACGGCGCGGGGCGCGGTCGGGACCCCGGACGGGTGCGGGACGCATGATGCCGGTTGAAAAAGAAGTATAATTCCTCGGTGGGGTGATGTAAGGGTTGTCCGCGGGATCGCAAGGCCTGCTGCTCTTCTTACTGCTCCTCCTCTCGGCGTTAGCCTCGGGATCGGAAACGGCCCTCACGGCCCTCCCTGAGCTCAAGATCCGTTATCTCTCCGAGCGCCACCCCCGGAAGGCCAAGGCCCTGAAGCACCTGTTGCGGGAACCCAACGACTTCATCACCGCCCTCCTCATCCTCAACAACCTCGTCAACGTGGGGGCCTCGGCCCTGGCCACGTTGCTCTTCCTGCGGCTGCTCCCCCCGGATGTCCCGAGCTACGTGACCGGCCTCGTCTCCACCGCGGTGATGACCGCCTCGCTCCTCCTCATCGGCGAGATCACCCCGAAGAACTGGGCGAAGCACCGGGCCGAGACGTGGACCCTCATCGTCATCAATCCCGTGTGGAAGCTCACGAAATTCCTCAACCCCCTGATCCGCGCCTTCCGGACAGCGGCCCGGTGGCTCCTGCGCCCATTCGGGGTGCGGCTGGAGGAGCGGGAGGAGGCATACGAGGTGGAGGAGGAGGAGCTCTGGGAGCTCGTCAAGATCTGGCAGGAGAAGGGCATCCTCCCCTACCACGAGGGGGAGATGATCCGGCGGATACTGGAGCTCGAGGACACCACGGTGGAGGAGGTCATGGTCCCCCGCACCGAGATGAAGGCCATCGAGGTGAACACCCCGTTCAAGGAGGTCCTCCGGTTCGTAGTGGAGGACGGTCACTCCCGTTATCCCGTCTACGAGAAGATCCGCGACAATATCGTGGGCATCCTCTATGTGAAGGACCTCCTCGCCCTCTTCACCAACGGCGAGGAGCGCCCCCTACGGGAGCTCCTCCGGCCCGTCTACTACACCCCCACCACGAAGCCCATAAACGTCCTGCTGCGCGAGTTCCAGAGGGAGCGGGTACACATGGCGGTGGTGGTGGACGAGTACGGCGGGGTAGCGGGGATCGTGACGCTGGAGGACATCCTCGAGGAGATCGTAGGGGAGATCGAGGACGAATACGACAGGAAACGCGCCAAACAGCTCATCGTGCGGCTCTCCGAAAACGAGGCTTTGGTGGACGGAGACGCCGAGATAAAGCTGGTGAACCGCACCCTGGGCCTGGAGCTCCCCGAGGACGAGGGGGTGACGATCTCGGGCCTCCTCCTGCATACCCTTGAGGACCTCCCCGATCCCGGGGCCCGGGTGAAGATCGGGCGGGCCCTGCTCACCGTGGAGGAAGCCACCCAACGGGAGATACGATCGGTTAGAATCACCATACTTCCTGAGGAAGAGGAAGAAGAGAGATAGAACCCGGGAGGGGAGAATGAGATTTTGTCTCACCGCTTTTCTTCTGTCACTCGGCCTCTTGGCCGCCGGCGCGGAGGTCCACATCGAGGCGAGCTTCAGCCCCGAGGATCATACGATCTCCGGGATCCAGACCGTGGAGCTTACGGACGCTCCCCGGGACGCCTATTTCCTGCTCCTGGCGAACCTGGGGAGGGAACCCAACCCCCACCTATCCGGGAGGCTCCGGGATGAGGCCTATCCCTACGGCTTCGATCCTTCCTGGACGGTGGTCGATCGGGTGTTATGGCGTGAGGAGGGGACGGAGACGGAGTTGCCCTACGAGCTGCTCTCCTTCCCCGCCGTCATGCAGACCTACTCCCTGGAGGACGGGATCCTGCGGGTGGAGCTCCCCGAGGGAAAGGCCGGGACGCTGGTGATTCACTTCCGCACGAGGTTCCCCGCGACGTCCATGGGAGAACCCGGTAGGATCGGGGAGATCCACACCTGGAGGTTTGGCTGGCATCCCATCCCTTACCCGGCGTCCCCGGATAGGTGGCGTGAATACGGGTCCAGGCTCCCCACCCACCGGTATTCCCTCGAGCTATCGCTCCCTGCGGGCTGGGTCGCGGCCCTCCCCGGGGACAGAGTGGAAAGGGAGGAGCGGGGCGAGCGCGTGGTCTACCGGGTGGAGTGGGACCACCCCGTCCGCGCCCCCTCCCTCTACTTCGCGCCCCAGGACGAACTGGGCTCCTTCACCCTCGCGGCCCAGGGGATCACGGTGGAGGGCTGGTATCTCCCGGGCTACGAGGATGAGGTCCGGGCCCTGGCCACCCGTGCCGTGGAGATCCTCTCCTGGTACGGGGAGCGTTTCGGACCGTGCCCCTACAGGCGGCTCCTGCTCGCCCTCCACCCGAACGAGCCCGGGGCGAGCTTTACCGCGGATGGGATCGTGTTCCTCTCCCGGTGGTATTTCGACCGCATGGACCTCTCGGCCAAAGGGATCTTGGCCCGGGTGACCCAATTCGTGCTGGCCCACGAGCTGGCACACCTGTGGTGGGGGATCGGCATCGGGGTGGATTTCAACGCCGAGAACTGGCTCTCCGAGGCCTTCGCCCAATATCTCTCGGTCTCCTGGTTCGAGGACACCTACGGGGCCGAGGGGGGGAACACCTTCGTCCCCGAACTCAAGGGCCTCGGCGAGGAGATGGCCGAGAAGATGCTCGGCTTCGTGAACCTGCGCGAACACATGGTGGAGCTCCCGTACCTCCGGACCTCGTTCATGGGCTTCGACGAGGCGGTGGTGAAGCCGTATCGTGAGGTCCGCTACCACAACGCCGATTACGTGCGCATATACGACAAGGGCTATCTCATAGTTCGAGCCCTGGCCCATTACGTGGGCGAGGACACGTTCCAGCGTGGATTGTGGGCGGTCCACGACCGCTTCGCCGGCGGGGAGCTGACGGTGGAGGAGTTCCGCCGGACGTTGGAGGAGGTATCCGGGACGGATCTCTCCGGGTTCTTCTCCGCATGGGTGACGGGGGAGGCCTGGGCCGACTACGAGGTCCTCTCCGCCCGCACCCGCCCCCTGGAAAACGGCGACTACGAGACGGAGATCACCCTGGGGTTCCGGGGAAACGGGGCCTTACCCGTGGAGGTGGTGCTCCGGGGGGAGGAGGGGGAGGAGGAGCGCTTCGCCTGGACGCCGGATCCCCGGGCCCCGGTGAAAGTGGTCACGGTGACCACAGCCTTCCGCCCGATCCGGGTCAGCATCGACCCCGAACATCGGGTTCCCGATGTCGATCGGCTCAACAATCACTACCCGCGCAGGTTCGTGGTCATCTTCGGGAAGAACGATCTGCCCCTCGACGCCTACTACCTGGAGGTCCTGGACCCGAGCTCCGGGGCGATCCAGGGAGGATACCTCGACCGGTTCGCCTGGGCCATCTATCCCCAGGAGCGATACGTCACGGGGTTCGTGAGGTACGGCCGGACGGGGGAGCTCAGCGCCTGGGCCCAGGTGAGGGACGACGATGGACTGATCGGCGCCATCGCCTGGACCCAGTACCTGTGGACGACGCCTGACGTGGGGATCGCCGGGGGCTTCTGGCAGCTCTCCGGCACCGCGAGCATCGGGGCGTTCAAGCTCCCCGATACGGAGGTGGTGCCCTTCCTCGACCTGTCCTGGTTCGAGGTGACCACGGACGTGTACTGGGGGAACCTCTCCCTCCTTTACAACGGCGATGACCACCGGTTCTGGCTCTCGCTGGGGAAGGAGATCCGCCTCGCCCCTCGCACCTACCTCCAGCTTTCGGCCGGGTTCGGGCGGGCGACCGAGGGCATGCCCGAGCTCCTCACCTTCGGACTGGAGGAGCTTTTCTCCTTCCGGGGACGGGGCCACGAGAAGCTGCTCCTCCAGGGGACCCTATGGGCCCCGCCATGGGAGGAGGACTACCGTATCGGGGACCTACTTCTCCTGAACCGCGTCCTCCCAGGGGCGTTCGTCAGCGCGGCGTGGCTCGACGGCGGGCCTTGGATGGCCGAGGGCGGCTTCGTGTTCCTCACCCGGCTCGAGGCCCTCGGCGGCTTCCTCACCCTGAACGTGTTCGCCGGCGTGGTATACCCGTTGCTGCCCGAACTGGGCGAGGGGAAGCTCTTCGTGGGCATCTCCCGGGGATTCTGAAGGAGGGAGCATGCGGGTATCGCTCCGTTGGCTCGCGGAATACGTGGACCTCCCGGATCTCGGGACCGAGGAGCTCGTCGAGCGGTTGACCCTCGCTGGCCTCGAGGTGGAGGAGGTCCACGAGTTCGGGCCGGTGGAGGGTGTGGTGCTCGGGCGGATCGCTTCCGTCGCCCCCCACCCGAACGCGGACCGGCTTAAGGTGTGCGAGGTGGAGGCGAGAGGGAAGGCCTACACCCTGGTCTCAGGGGCTCCGAACCTGGTGGAGGGGACATGGGTCCCGCTGGCCCTCCCCGGGGCCAGGCTCCCCTCGGGCGCTGAGGTGGGAGCGGTCAAATTGCGGGGGGTGGAGAGCCAGGGGATGATCCTCTCCGCCCAGGACCTCTCCCTGGAGGAGAAGTCCGCGGGGATCTGGGCCCTCCCGGGACCGGAGGACGGGGATCCCGGGGAGCTCCTCGAGTTCCCCGACACCGTCCTATCCCTCAAGATCACCTCCAACCGGCCCGACCTCCTCGGGATCTACGGCATCGCCCGGGAGATCGCCGCCCTATTCCGGACCGAGCTCCGGGAGCTCGATCTCTCCTTCCCCGAAGGGGAGGAAGCGATCGAGTTCCGGGTGACGCTGGAGGACCCCGCGGACTGTCCCCGGTACATTGCGCGGGCGATCTCCGTGGGGAAGGGGAGGATCCCCCTCAGGTTCGCGGCCCGCCTCTACAAGGCCGGGATGCGCCCCCTCCATCCTATCGTGGACGTGACGAACTACGTGATGCTCGAGCTCGGCCAGCCCCTCCACGCCTTCGACCTCGGGAGGATCCCCTCCAGATGGATCCACGTGCGCCGGGCCAGGCCCGGGGAGCGGATGCGCACCCTGGACGGGGTGGAGCGGGCCCTCTCGCCCGAGGTCCTCTTGATCACCGACGGAGAGCGCCCCATCGCCCTGGCGGGGATCATGGGCGGGGAGGAGACCGAGGTCACCGCGGGAACGCGGGAGGTGCTGTTGGAGGCGGCGAACTTCTCCCCGGCCCGGATCCGCCGCGGTTCCCGGGCCCTGGGGCTGCGCACCGAGGCTTCGCTCCGGTTCGAACGGAACCTCTCCCCGGAGCTCGCGGAGCTCGGCTCCCGGCGCACCTGTCACTTCTACGGGGCGTACCTCGGGGGCACCGTCGCCCGGGGCGCCATCGATGCCTACCCCGAGCCCCGGAAACGACGGGTGATAGCGCTGCGCAAGGGGCGCGTGGCCGAGATCCTGGGGGTGGAGATCGCCGAGGGGGAGATGAGGGGGATCCTGGAACGGTTGGGGATCGAGGCCCGTGACGAGGGCGAGAGCTTCGTCGCCACCGTGCCCCACCACCGGACGGACCTCGGGCGCGAGGTCGACCTCATCGAGGAGATCGCCCGGATCTACGGGTACGAGAGGATCCCCGCCGTACCCCCGGTGGTCCCCCTGCGCCGGGGGGGGAAAGACGCCCGGGAGGCGTTCGTGGACGAGGTGAGGCGCATATGCGCCGCGCTCGGTCTCTTCGAGGCCCTCACCCCCGGGCTCGTCCCGGCGGCCGCCGCGGAGGTCCCCCTGAGGAACCCCATGGCCACGGGACAAGAGGGGCTCCGGGCCTCCCTCCGCCAGGGGCTCGTCGAGGTGGTGCGGGAGAACTTCGCCGCCGGAGCCGATGGGGTGGCGCTGTTCGAGGTGGGCCGGGTCTTCCTCCGTCGGGAGGGGACGATCGTCGAGGAGGACCGCCTGGGGGTGGCCCTCGCCGGGCGGACGAGGATCCCCCTTATGGGGAAGGAGCTCTACTCCCCTTCCCACCTCAAGGGCGTCCTCGACGCGGTGCTCGCGGCGCTGAGGGTGACGGACGTGAGGCTGGGGGAGGTGGACGTCCCCTGGCTCCATCCCTACCGTCGGGCCGGGGTCTATCTCGGGACGCGCGACGCGCCGCGGAGGCTGGTCGGCTGGCTCGGGGAACTGACGCCGGAGGCGGCGGGGGATATCCCCGGAACCCCGCGGGTGCTGATGTTCGAGCTCTCCCTCGCCCCCCTGCGCGCGGCCCGGGGGGAGCCGCGCTTCAAGCCCCTCCCCCGCTACCCCGCCTCCAAGCGGGACCTCTCCCTCCTCGCCCCGGAGGGGATCCCGGAGGCCTCGATCCGGGAGGGGATCCTCGCGGAGGAATTGGTGGAGTCGGCCTTCCTCTACGACCTCTACCGGGGGGAGGGCGTGCCGGAGGGGCACCGGTCCCTCACTTACGAGATCGTCTTCCGCCATCCGAACCGGACCCTCTCCTCCGAGGAAGTGGAGAGCGCGGTGGAGCGGATCCTGGCGCGCCTCGCGCCGTTGGGCGTGCAGCTGCGGACCTGACATGGAACGGGTGGTGATCACCGAGGGGCCCGAGGAGACGGTCGCCCTGGGGGAAGAACTGGCCGCGGAGCTCCGGCCGGGGGACGTGGTGGCCCTGGTGGGAGAGCTCGGGGCGGGGAAGACCACCCTCGTCCAGGGGATCGCCCGGGGTCTCTTCGTGACCGACATCGTCTCCTCGGCGAGCTTCGTCCTCGCCCGCACCTACCGGGGGAAGTTCCCGCTCCACCACCTGGATGCCTACCGCATCGGGTCGCCGGAGGAGCTGTTCGAGGTGGGGCTCGACCGGTATCTCCCCCCCGAGGAGGGGATCACGGTGGTGGAGTGGGCTGATCGGATCTACGACCTCATCCCCAAGGGGGCCCTGTGGATCACCATAGAGTTCCTGGACGGCGACCGCCGCAAGATCACCCTGAGGCGCCGCCACTAGGCCCTCCTCTTCCACCAGGTTTCAACGTCGGGATAAGGCCCCACACCACAAAAATACGCCGTACCTCGTGTGCGACGCTAGGCGCATCTCCCGTGTAGCGCCTTCACGCCGCCGTCCGGTTCCGAAACGGCCTACCGCCTCGGGCGCTACGGATCGGTGGGGGAGGGTCCCTGCCCCCTGGAAAAAGGGGGAGCAAAGGGGCTCAAGATCTTTCGCCGTCCGTGGAAGGGGTGAGCTTCGCCGCCGCGGCGCGCAGGAGGGCAAGCACCCGGTCCATGTCCCCCTGGGAATAGAACTTCGGCGAAAGGCCACAGGGTGGGGTGATCAGGTCCCCGGGGCGGAAGTCCTTGACCTGGGAAGGATCGGTTATCCCCCAGGCGATTCTCTTCCCGTTTCTGGGGTAATAGAGGGTGATGTCGTAGCGAGAGGCATCGAAGCTGATGATCCGGATGAGCTCGCTTTTGAACAGGATGTCCCACTGCATGTTGCCACACACATGGACGCCGGGGATCACGGGGAAATCCGAGAAGATCGGACGCCAGAGCTCCTCGAAATCGAACCCGGCCTGCCCCAGGGCGGGCTCGTCCAGGAAGAGGATCACCTCCTCGGCCCGGAGCCCCTCCATGATCGCTTCCACGTGGCGGTAGATCCTGATGAGGGCCTCATCGGGTTCATATCCCGAGAGGATCAGGGTGGCGGGCCCGATGGCCTGGATCTTGACAACCTCGAACTCGTGCTTCTTGAACTCGGGGAGGCACGAGAGCTCCCCCGGCCGCTGGATGTAAGAGAGCATGGCATCCCCGAGCAAGGGGAGCTCCGGCAGAAAGGGGATATCGTGGCGGAGGCTGTATCCCACCGCCGCCACCGGATCCCGCAGGGGGAGCGAACCGATCTGGGTTATCACCCTTCCTTCACGTCCGTACAGCGGCATACCCTCCCTTTTACCCGATTTCACGCCCCGGACAAAGGGGTAGAGTAAACTTCGTCGGGGTGTCCGGGAAGCGGATGTTGAGCGGGGCGATCCTAGCCGGCGGCGCGGGGAGGAGGTTCGGCGGCGATAAGGCCGGGCTCGTGGTGGAGGGCGTCCCCGTGCTGACGCGGCTCCTCGGCCTTCTGAGCGAACTCTGTGCCGAGGTGGTGGTGGCCATCGGGGCGATGAGGTCCCTGCCCTTCCCGGTCGAGGCGGAGTTCGTGGAGGACGTCTTCCCGGGGAGGGGGCCCCTCGCGGGGATCCACGCGGCCCTGAGGGCGACCACGGGGGAGACCTGCCTCGTGGTGGCCTGCGATATGCCCTTCCTCTCCCGGGCCTTGTTGGTCCGGCTATTACGGGAGGCGGAACCGGGGATGGCCGTGGCGTTCCGCATTGCGGGCTACATCGAGCCCTTCCCCGGGCTCTACCCCCGGGCGCTCCTTCCCCGGCTGGAGGAGGCCCTCGCGACGGGGGCGCTCGGGGTCCAGGACTTCCTCCGCCGGGTCCCCGCGCGCTTCCTGCCCGAAGAGGAAGCCATCAGGGTAGACCCTGGGCTCCGTTCCTTCGTCAACGTGAACGAGATCCATGACCTCGCGGAGCTCTCCCACCGCTCGGGGGCGGGGCGATGAGGCGGATCCGGGTCAGCCGATACGAGGCCGGGTCTCGGCTCGAGGCGGAGGACTGGGTGGCGGAGGAGGGGCTCCTGGTGCTCGCCCTCCCCCAGGAAGGGGAGAGGCGCTTCGTCATCACGCCGGAGGAGATCCGCCCGTTCGTGTACGGGCACCTCCTGGGCGAGGGGTTCATAAGGGCCCCGGATGACGTGGTCTCTTACCGCGAGGAGCTGGATCACGGCGTGGGGATACCCGGGGAGGTGATCCGGGTGGAGGTCTCCCTGCGCCATCCCCCACGGATCCGGGACCCCGCGGGGATCGTCTGGGCCGCCTGCGGAGAGACCGCCCCCGAGCCGGGGCCCGATCTCCCCGTGTTGACGCCCCGCCCGCTTTTGTCCGTGGAGGCGCTACTCGAGATCCCGCGATTGGCCGCGGCGGAGGCGCGGGACTTCCACCTCACCGGGGCCTACCATTACGCGTTCCTCTTCGATCCCGCCCTGGGACTCCTCGCCGTCGCCAAGGACATCGGCCGCCACAACGCGATGGACAAGGCCATTGGGAAGGCCTTTCTCGACGAAGCCGACCTCGGCAACAGCGTCC
>JAJRVI010000013.1 GCA_024277405.1 Fidelibacterota bacterium | reverse complement strand
TCCGGGCCCCGGGGCGATACACCCCCACCTATATGAAGCCCATCATGCGGGAACCGGACGGGCGTGAACACGAGCTCAACCGCATCGACATCAAGAACCGCGTCCCCACGCCGCGGACGCTGGAGGACGAGCTCATCGCCCGCCTGCGGGAGCTCCTCCCGGGTGTCCACGGGGTGGCCATCGTGGATCAGGTGGAGGAGGAGAACTGTGGGGTGATCACCGCGCGGGTACGGGAGGAGCTCCGGCGTTTGGCGGCCTCCTTCCCCGAAAAGATCTCCATCGCCGATTCCCGGGCCCGGATCGGCCTCTTCCGCGGGATGATGGTGAAGCCCAACCGCCGCGAGGCCGCGCTCGCGGTGGGGCTGGATCCCAGGAGGATGGGGGAACGTGAGCATTTCCTCCGCGTCGGGGAGGAGCTTTTGGCCCGCATCGGGAAACCTGTCTACATCACCGCGGGGGATGAGGGGATATACCTCTTCCGCGAGGGGGGATGGGTACACGTCCCCGCCGTGCCGGTGGAGGGGCCCGTCGATCCGGTGGGCGCGGGGGACGCGGTGATGGCGGCCCTGATCACGGCCCTGTGTGCCGGGGCCGACCCGGTGGAGGCAGCGGAGCTCGCCGCCCTCTGCGCGGCGATAACCGTGCGCAAGATCGGGACCACCGGGGAAGCTTATCCGGATGAGATCCTCTCCCTCCTGGGTGAGCTCTCGTCCCACTGAGGAGATCAGGGGCGGGGGCCGAAGAGGAGGGTGCCCAGGCGGATCATGGTGGCCCCCTCGTCCACCGCCACCTCCCAGTCGGCCGACATCCCCATGGAGAGGACCTCCATCCGTACCCCCGGGATCCCCTCCCGGGAGAGGGCCTCGAACAGCCGCCGCATCTCCCGGAAATAGGGGCGGGAGTCCTCGGGATCCTCGGGCACGGGGGGTATGGCCATGAGGCCCTTCACCCGCAGGTGGGGGAACCGTGAGAGCTCCCGGAGGAAGTCCGGGAGCTGCTCGGGCATCACCCCCGCCTTCTGGGGCTCCCGGCCGATGTTCACCTCCACGAGCACGGGAAGCTCCTCCCCTCCCTGGGAGAGCAGGCGCTCCAGCCGCTCGGCGAGGCGCAGCGAGTCCAACGTCTGGACCCAGTCGAACACCTCCAGGGCCTTCCTGGCCTTGTTCCGCTGGAGGCGGCCGATCATGTGCCAGGTGGCGGGATCGGGGACCTTCGGACGCTTAGAGAGGGCCTCCTGTACGTAGTTCTCGCCGATGTGGGCGATCCCGGCGGCGATGGCAGCGCGGACCTCC
Organism: Fidelibacterota bacterium; assembly: GCA_024277405.1. Taxonomy (GTDB): domain Bacteria; phylum Bipolaricaulota; class Bipolaricaulia; order Bipolaricaulales; family Bipolaricaulaceae; genus UBA3571. The sequence goes on along the minus strand of JAJRVI010000013.1, from coordinate 8,392 downwards.
TCGGAGGCCCTCCCCTTCGTCGCGGCGAGGATCGTCACGTGTTCCGGTACCTTCCTCAAGACCTCCTCACACCGCCTCTTGATCTCCTCCGGTCCCATCGCGCTCGCGGGAACACCATAAGGCGGTGGGCGCCCTTTTCAAGGCCCCATGGGAGTGAGCTTCGCTGAGGGGTATCATCGATGGCGGTGACAGGCATGGAATCGATGATCGCTGCGGTGGACATCGGCGGTACCAGGACCCGGGTGGGACTCTTTCGGGAAGGGGAGCTCGTCTCCCGCGCCTCATTCCCCACCGAGGGACTCCGGGAGGTGGTGAGGGCCCTGAGGGAACTCCTCCGCCGGGCAGGGGTCAGGCCGGCCTCCATCGGCGTGGCGGCCCCGGCGCCGCTGGACATGCGTCGGGGGGTGGTCCTCAATTGCCCCAACCTCCCCCATTGGCACGGGGTCCGGGTGGTGGAGGAGCTGACCGCGGAGTTCGGCTGCGAGGTGTACCTCGCCAACGACGCCACCTGTGCCGCCATCGGGGAGCTCGAGTTCGGCCATCGCGCCCGGGATTTCGTCTACATCACCTGGTCCACGGGGATCGGCGGGGGGATCGTGTCCGGGGGCCGGGTGGTGTGGGGCAAGGACGGTCAGGCCGGGGAAGTGGGACATATGGTCCTCGTGCCCCAGGGGCCGCACTGCCGGTGTGGGAAGCGGGGGTGCCTGGAGGCCCTGGCCTCGGGGACGGGTATCGCCCGGGCCGCCCGCGAGCTCCTGGGGGAGGAACTCACCGCCGCCGAGGTAGTGGAGAGGGCCCGCGAAGGCGATCATACGGCACAGAGGATCATCTCGCGGGCCTGCGAGGCCCTGGGGCAGGGGATCGGGGTCCTATGGGAGGTGGTCGAGCCGGAGATGATCGTCCTCGGGGGCGGCCTCACCCGTTCTTGGGATTACCTCGGCCCGATGGTCGTCTCGGCGGCGCGGGAGTTCGCCCGTACCCCGCCCCGGGTGGAGCTGACCCCCCTCGGGGACGATGTGGGCCTCTACGGCGCCTCGGCCCTGCACAGGCACCTCTCCTACTTCCGATGAGCCCGTCTGGGGGGCGAGGGTGATGTTCGACACGGTGATCGCCGACGTGCGGATCGTGGACGGGACCGGGAGCCCGTGGTTCCGGGGATGGATCGGGATAAAGCGCGGCCGCATCGTGGAGGTAGGCCGGGGGTCCCCGGGGAAAGGGTACCGCACCATTAAGGGAAGGGGCCTGGTGGCCTGCCCCGGGTTCATCGACATCCACGGCCACTCCGACCTCGCCCTCCTCTTGAACCCCACCGCCGACAGCAAGGTGCACCAGGGGGTGACCACCGAGGTGATCGGCAACTGCGGTTATTCCCCGGCCCCGCTGACCGAACGCTCGCTGCAGGAGCTCCGGGCCACCGCCGGCCGCCTCGGCCAGGAGGTGGGCTGGGATTGGCGGGGGTTCGGGGAGTACCTCGCCCGCCTGGGGCGCACATCCCTCAACGTGGTCCCCCTGGTGGGACACGGGACGGTTCGGCTGGCGGCGCTCGGGCCCGAGGACCGTGTCCCCGCCCCGGAAGAGCTGGCGGAGATGGAGCGGCTGGTGGAAGCGGCCATGGAGGAGGGCGCGTTTGGCCTCTCCACCGGGCTCATCTATCCCCCGGGATGTTTCGCCGGGACCGAGGAGCTCATCGTCCTCGCCCGGGTGGCCGGTGGACGCGGGGGCCTTTACTCCACCCACATCCGCGGGGAGGGGGACACCCTGGTGGACGCGGTACGGGAGGCGATCCGCGTCGGGGAGGAGGCCGGGGTCCGGGTCCAGATCTCGCACCACAAGGCGGTGGGAGAGGGGAACTGGGGGAGGGTGCGGGAGACCCTGAGGCTGATGGAGGAGGCCCGCACGAGGGGGGTGGACGTGGCCTGCGATGTTTACCCATACCACGCATCGAGCACCACCCTCACCGCGTGCTTCCCTCCCTGGGCCCACCGGGGCGGCCTGGGGGAACTCCTGCGGCGCCTGCGCGATCCCGCGGCCCGGGAGGAGATCCGGCGGTCCATCTCCGAGGACGCCGGATGGGAGAACTTCCTGCGCCACGGACGTTGGGAGAACATCCGCGTAAGCGGGGTGCGGACCGAGAAGAACCGGGCCCTGGTGGGGAAGAGCCTCCGGGAGATCGCCGAGATATGGGGGAGGTCCCCCTTCGATGCCCTGTGTGACCTCGTGCTGGAGGAGGAGAGGGATGTGTCCATGGTTGTCTTCGAGATCTCCCCCGAGGACGTGAAGTACGTCCTCGGCCACCGCCTCTCCTGCGTGGGTTCAGACGGGTTCTGCCTCTCCCCGCGGGGCCCCCTGGGCGAGGGGAAGCCCCACCCGCGGAGCTACGGTGCCTTCCCCCGGGTGTTGGCCAAATACGTCCGGGAGGAGGGGCTGTTTCCGCTGGAGGAGGCGATCCGGAAGATGACCTCCCTTTCCGCCCGCAGACTCGGCCTTTGGGATCGCGGGCTGATCGCTCCGGGCTCCGCCGCGGACATCGTGGTTTTCGATCCCGAACGGGTGGAGGATCGCGCGACCTTTGAGGAACCGCACCGCTTTCCGATCGGGATAGAGCACGTGCTCGTGAACGGGATACCGGTGGTGGAGGGCGGGGAACACACCGGTGCCATGCCGGGGAAGGTCCTGGGGTCCGCCGTCTGATTCCCCGTTCACAGCATTTTTCCCGCGGTTGATCCCCCTCCCCGGGAGCGGGCGGTTTCCCGGAGCCGGACGATATCGCCCTCCTGGTAGCGTTGTTGCTGGGGAATGGGGGAGGTCGGACTGATCGGTTATATCGGTGAGAAGGTGAAACGGCTTGATTCGATCAGGAGCTAGGGGTTTAATACCCCCGTCGGGGGTTAAGCCGTAGAGGTGGGGTGGGATCGTCGTGGCCAGGCGGCGGGATGGATTCCGGGATCTTCGGGATGCCCTCTCCGACCTTCTCTCGCTTGGGCGGGAGCTGTTGCGTTTCGATGCCTGGGCGTTGGTGTATCGGGAGGGAGGGGATTGGACCCCCGTAGACGGTGGGATGCCCGCCCTCTGGGAGCAGGTGCGCCCCCGGCTCCCAGAGGGGGCGGAGCGTGCCGACGTCTTGGCCCTCCCGGTTCCGTCCGGCGGGGCGTTTTCCCACATCATGGTCGTCCCCGTTCCCCCGGGGAGGGCACGGACATCGGGGTTCCTGCTGTTCGGTTACCGCCGGCCATTCAGGCTCAGCCCTCGCACACGGCGGTGCGCGGGGGCGATCGCTCGACAAGCGGCTGCCCTCCTCAAGGAGAAATGCCATCGGGACCGACTGCGGGCGGTGTACCGGCTGAGCGAGAGGATCTCCCGGTTGCGCGACGAGGAGGAGCTGGTCGCCGAGGCAGTGAAAATACTGCGGAAAGTCTTCCAGTACGGGCATGTCGGCGTATTCCTGCGGGAAGGGAGCTGGCTAGTGACCCATGGCGGGGACTATTCCGAAGCCTTCGCGCGGGACAGAGAGCTCTTTCGCCCTTTCGAACGGTTGCCTCTGGATCGCGGTATCTGTGGGAGGGTGCTTCGGACGGGAAGGTCGGCTCTGGTCCCCGACGTCCGGCGGGACCCGGATTACGTCGCGGCCCATCTTGAGGTGCGCTCGGAGCTCGCCGTTCCCATCGTGGAGGGCGGCGAGGCCCTGGGAGTGATCAACTTGGAGAGCGCGGAACCCGCGGCCTTTACTGCTGAGGACAGGGAGCTGCTGGAATCCCTGGGGCGTCAAATGGGGGTTGCATTGAGGGAGCTGCGGCACCGCCGGGCCCTGGAGGTGAGGGAGGGGTTCCTGCGGGCCCTGAACGAGACCACCGATTACGAGGGTCTGCTCCGCTATATCCTGGAGAGGTCCCTCCGGCTGTTGTCCCCCAAGGCCAACGCGGGAAGTGTGGTCACATATGACGATGAGCGGCGGTCGTATCGGTTCCGCGTGGCGATAAACCGCCCCTTGGACAAGTTGGCGCGGGTGGAGTACGGCGAGGAGGAGATCCTCAAGGTCCTTCATCCCGACCGGCCCACCTTACTCACGCGCTCCTATCAGCTCGCGCATCCCATCGCCAAGCGCCCCCCGATTCCCCTGGGAACACCTACACCGGGGTCCACCATATCCATCCCCGTGGTGGATCCGGCCCAAGGACGGGTGGTGGCGTTTCTGAACGTGAACAACATGGATGAAGAGGGGGTCTTCGAGCCGGAGGACGCAGCGACTTTGTGGGCCTTCCGGGAGGAGATCACCGCCGTGGTATTGCGCGCCCGCAACCTGGAAAAGATCCGGGAAATGGCGTTCAGGGATCCACTCACCGGGGCCTACAACCGGCACTACCTGGAACGGTTGATGGGCGACATGGGGGACTTCTCCCGCCTAGCGTTGGTGTTGGTCGACATCGACAGCTTCTCCGAGGTGAACGACCGCTTCGGACACCTGGAGGGAGACCGCGTGCTGCGGGAGATCGCCGCCCTTTTGCGGGACAACGTTCGGGGAGAAGATGCGGTGGTGAGGTACGGAGGAGACGAGTTCCTGATCATGATGCCGAACGTCGGGAAGAAGGAGGCGCAAGCCACGGCGAAGCGGTTGCAGGACCTGGTGTCCCGATGGGATCCGGGACTCGGCGGGGTCCATCTTTCCCTCAGCTTCGGAATCGCCGTCTGGGATCCGCGGGGAGGGGCGCGGCTCGAGGAGGCCATCGGGCGCGCCGATTCCCTCCTCTACCGCCAGCGTCGGGGGTCTTGATCGTCCTAGGGGTCACCGCTAAGATAAAACCGCAAAGCCGAGGTGGCGGAATTGGCAGACGCGCTGTCTTGAGGGGGCAGTGGGCTTTAACGCCCGTGCGGGTTCGACTCCCGCCCTCGGCATTATTTTTATGGGTATTCGCGTCGTGGTGGATGTGATGGGGGCGGACCGTCCGCCCGCCGAGCTCGTCCGTGGAGCCCAAGCCGCCGCGAAGAGACTCCCCCTGAACCTGATCTTCGTCGGGAGACAGACGGAGATCCATCCCCATCTCGACCCCGAGCTCCCCGTGGAGGTGGTGCATGCCCCTGACGTCGTGAGGATGGACGAACCTCCGCTCCGGGCCGCCCGCAGGAAGGAGTCGTCGCTGGTCAAGGGGATCAAGCTCCTCGCGGATGGTCGGGCCGAGGCGTTCCTCTCCCCCGGGAACACCGGGGCCGTGGTGGCCACGGCCATCTTCACCCTGGGGAGGCTGCCCGGGGTGCTACGGCCCGGCCTCTGTGCCGCCATCCCCACCCTCCCCGGCCGGGAGCTCTACCTCATCGATGCCGGGGCCACCGTGGACTGCAAGCCCTACAACCTCCTCCAATTCGCGGAGATGGGCGAGATCTACGCCCGCGAGGTCCTCGGTGAGGAGATGCCCCGGGTCGGGCTCCTGAACGTGGGCGAGGAGGAGATAAAGGGCGATAAGCTCACCCGCGAGGCCTATAAGCTCCTCCAGGGGCGCCCCGATTTCGTGGGAAACGTGGAGCCCCACCGCCTCATCATCGAGCGTCCCGCGGATGTGGTGGTCTCCGGCGGATTCGCGGGGAACCTCACCATCAAGGCTTTGGAGGGAGGGGCGGAGGTGGTCTGGGAGGCGCTGAAACGGGGGATCGGGAATGCCCCGGGAGGGAAGCTCGCCGCCCTCCTCCTGCGGCGGGAGCTCCGCGCCCTCTCCCTACGCCTGCGATACGAGCGTTACAACGGGGCTCCGCTTCTCGGGGTGCGGGGATTGGTGTTCGTGGCCCACGGGCGCTCCAGCGCCGCCGCCATGGAAGCTGCCGTGGAGCGCGCTTTTTGGGCCGCCAAGGCGGGGCTGCTGGAGCGCCTCGCCGCGGGCCTCGCGAGGACGGGATGATCGGGCTCCGGGTGGCGGGAACCGGGAGTTTCCTCCCCGAGAGGGTCGTCACCAACGAGGACCTCTCCCGGACGCTCGATACCTCCGATGAGTGGATCCGTACCCGGACCGGCATCGTCTCCCGGCACCTCCTGGATCCTGATACCCCACCGGCCACCATGGGGATCGCCGCCGCGCGGGAGGCGATGGGCCGGGCGGGGCTCCCCCCGGATGCCGTGGAGCTCCTCATCGTGGCCACCAACGTGCCCGAAGAGCTCATCCCCGGTTCCGCGCCGTTCATCGCCGCGGGCTTGGGGCTTCACCACGAACCCCCGTTCTTCGACATCAAGGCGGGTTGCGCGGGCTTCGTGTTCGCCATGGCCGTGGCCGGGGCGATGATGGCGAGCGGCATCGCACGCAACGCCCTGATCGTGGGGATCGAGGCCCTCTCCCGGTTCGTGGACTGGGGGGATCGCAAGACCTGTGTCCTCTTCGGCGACGGCGCCGGGGCGGTGGCCCTGACGGCCGCCGGGGAGGAGCGGGGAATCCTCGGCGTGTCCCTCCACGGGGATGCGGACAAATTGGGGCTTTTGCGCATCCCCGCGGGAGGGGTCAGGCTCCCCGCGAGCGCCGAGACCGTGGCCTCCCGGAAGCATTTCCTCCAGATGAAGGGGCGTGGCGTGTACCAATCGGCCGTCACCATGATGGAGCGGGCCACCCTGGAGGCGGCGGAGAGGGCGGGCATCTCCCTCGCCGATATAGATTGGCTCCTGCCCCACCAGGCGAACCTCCGCATCATCGAGGCCCTGGTGAGGCGGCTGGGATTCCCCCGGGATCGCGTCCTCGTGAACATCGACCGCGTGGCCAACACCTCCACCGCGTCCATTCCCATCCTCCTCGACGAGGCGGTGCGGGCGGGGACGATCGGGGATGGGGATATCGTCGCCCTCACCGCCTTCGGGGCCGGGGCCTGCTACGGGACGGTGATCCTGCGGTGGTAGCTTTCCTCTACCCCGGACAGGGGTCCCAAGAGCCTGGCATGGGGGCCGAGTTCCTCCGCTATCCCTGGGCTTCCGAGATCCTCCGGGAGGCCGAGGGGGTCCTGGGGTATCCCCCCCTGGAGGCGATGAAAGACCCGGGGCGATTGGAGCGCACCTCCTACGTACAGCCCCTCCTCCTCGTGGTGGAGCGGCTGATCACCGAGGTCCTGGAGCGCGAGGCCCGGATCGTTCCCGATGTGGTGTGTGGCCATTCCCTCGGCGAGTACGCCGCGCTGGCGGCGGCGGGGGTGATCGGTTGGGAAGAGGCCCTACGGCTCGTTGCCCTGAGGGGACGCCTCATGGAGGAGGCGGCCCGACGGCATCCCGGCACCATGGCCGCCATCATCGCCCCCACGGCGGAGGCCGAGCGCATAGCCTCCGAGGCGGGGTGCTTCGCGGTGAACTACAACGCCCCAGAACAGGCGGTGGTCTCGGGGGAATGGGCCGCGGTGGAACGGGCGGTGGAGCTCGCCCGGGCGCGGGGCTATCGCGCCGTGCCCCTCAAGGTCTCCGGTCCATTCCATACCCCGTTTATGCGGGAAGCGGAGGAGCACCTCCGTGGTGCCCTGGCAGGGGTCCCCTTCCGCAGGCCCCGGATCACGTTCATCTCCGCGGTATCGGGGAGGCCGGAGTCCGATCCGGAGCGGATCCGGGCCCTCATGGAGGTCCAGATGACGAGGCCCGTGCGGTGGACGGAGGTGATGCGCGCCCTGGAAGGTCTGAGGGTCGCCGAGGCGGTGGAGGCGGGGCCCGGCCAGGTCCTGGCGAAGCTGGGACGGCGCACCACCGGGGCGGTAAATTTCAGGAGCTGGAGGGAGTATGTGGGGCTTCGAGGGTAAAACCGCGGTGGTGACGGGGGGGACCTCGGGGATCGGCCTTGCCGTGGCCCGGGAGTTGGTGGGGGCCGGGGCGCGGGTGGCGCTCTTCGGCCGCGACGAGGCCCGGGGTCGGCGGGCCGAGGCCGAACTCGGCGAGGGGGCGAGGTATTTCCGGTGTGACGTGGGCGATGTGGAACAGGTCAAGGGAGGCTTCGCCGCCGTGGAGACGTGGGCCGGGCCGGTGGAGCTGTTGGTGCACTCCGCGGGGGTCACGCGGGATACCCTGCTCGTGCGCATGAGGCCCGAGGCCTGGGAGGAGGTGCTGCGGACGAACCTCACCGGGGCCTACCTCTGTGCCCGGGAGGCCCTGCGGGGGATGATGCGCCGGAGGAAGGGGGTGTTGGTGTTCATCTCCTCGGTGGTGGGGCTCACGGGAAACCCGGGACAGGCCAACTACGCCGCGGCGAAGGCCGGGCTCATCGCCCTCGTGCGCACCATCGCTCAGGAAATGGGGCGCTACGGGATCCGGGCCAACGTGGTCGCCCCGGGGCTCATCGAGACCCCCATGACCGCCGCGTTGCCCGAGGAGGCGGTGCGGGCGTACCTCTCCCGGATCCCGCTGGGGAGGGCGGGTAAACCCGAGGAGGTGGCGGCGCTGGTGGCCTTCTTG
>JAJRVI010000205.1 GCA_024277405.1 Fidelibacterota bacterium | reverse complement strand
TTCGGCCGGGGGCTCGGCGCCTCACGGGCTAAGCTCTTCTACCTCCCCTCGGCCCACAACGACTTCATCTTCGCGGTGGTGGGCGAGGAGGCCGGGATCCTTGGTGCCCTGGCCCTGATCGCCCTTTTGGCGGCCCTGGTGGCGTTGGGATATGTGGTTTCCCGTGACGCCCGGGACGACCTCGGGGCCCTCCTGGCGTTGGGGGCCTCCTTCATCCTCGGGTTCCAGGCCCTCCTCAATCTGGGCGTCGTGGTGGGTGTGTTCCCCGTCACCGGCCTCACCCTCCCCTTCATCTCCTATGGGGGCAGTTCGCTCGCGGTCTCGATGGGGCTGGTGGGGATCCTTCTGGGTGTAGCGCGGGAGGCGGAGGTATGAGACTCCTGTTGGCGGTGGGCGGCTCCGCGGGACACATATACCCCGCGTTGGCCGTGGTGGAGGTCCTCCGGGAGATGGACCCCGACCTCCGCGTGTTCTGGCTGGGCCGTCCCGGGAGCATCGAGGAAGAGATCGTGGGGAGGCGCTCGGACATCGCCTTCATCCCGTTCCGGTCATCCGGGATACCGCGCACGCACATCCTCTTCGGTGCGCGGACCCTCGTGCGGCTCCCGTGGGACGTGTGGCGGGCCGCGGGGATCCTGGAGGAAATCCGGCCCGATGTGGTCCTAGGGATGGGCTGTTACGCCTCCTTCGCCCCAGGGATGGCAGCCCACCTGCTGCGCATACCCCTGGTGATCCACGAACAGAACGCCTCCCTCGGCCTCGCCAACCGGATCCTCGCCCGGTTCGCCCGTCGCATCCTGCTCTCTTTCCCCGAGACGTTGGCAGAGGTCCCGCGTCGCGACCGGGCCAGGGTGACCGGGGTCCCGGTGCGCCGGGAGATCCTACGCCGCCGGCGCGATTACGTGCCCCGGGGCCACCTCCTCCTCCTGGGGGGGTCACTGGGATCGTCCTTCCTCATCGATGCCCTCCTGGCCGCGGCCCCGGAGCTCGCGCGCCTCCCGCACTTCTCCCTCTACGTATCCGCCGGGCGCTCCGCGGACCCGAGGAAGGTGGAGCGGATGTTCCGGGTGAGGGGGATCGAGCGGGTGAGGGCCGTCCGTTGGATCGGGGACGTGGGGGGCGCGTACGCGGGGGCACGGCTCGTGGTGAGCCGGGCCGGCGCCTCCACCGTGGCGGAGGTCCTGGCCGCGGGGCGGCCCGCGATCCTCGTGCCCTGGAGGGGCGCCGCGGGGCGACATCAGGACAAGAACGCCCACGCCATCGCGGCCCACGGGGGCGCCCTCGTGTTGGAGGAGGATGGGATCAGGCGGGGGGAGCTCGGGCGGGCGATAGGGGCGCTGTGGAGGGATGCGGACAGGCTCCGTGCCCTGGCCCGTGGGGCCGCGGCCTTGGCCCGGCCGCAGGCCGCGTGGGAGGTGGCCCGCGAGCTCTTATGGGTGGCGGAGGGCCTACGTTGGACGGTTCCCGCGTGCACTTAGTGGGCATCGGCGGCGACGGGATGGCCCCACTGGCGGAGCTCCTGCTCCACGCGGGGGCCGAGGTCTCCGGTTCCGATATCGCGGACTCCCCGGCCGTCTCGGAACTCCGCTCCCAAGGCATCCCGGTCTCCATCGGGCATCGGGGGGAAAATGTCATCGGGGCCCGGAGCGTACTCCTGTCCTCCGCGATCCCGGGGGACAACCCCGAGCTCCTCGCGGCCCGGCGGCTCGGGATCCCGCTCATCCCGCGTCTCCTCGCCCTGCGGGATCTCCTCACTGGCCGGAGGCTCATCGCCGTCTGCGGTACCCATGGGAAGACCACCACCTCCGCCTGGCTCGCCCACCTCCTCCGCCCCATGGACGCCGGGTTCTACGTGGGGGCCGCGGTGTGTGGCCTCCCCCGGGCCGCGTGGGGGAGGTCCCCCTGGTTCGTGGCGGAGGTCGACGAATCGGACGGGCGTTTCGTGGAGTTAGAACCCGAGATCGTCGTCCTCACAAACGTGGACCGGGACCATCTCTCCCCCTATCGTCGCTATGCCGCGCTCAAGGGGGCGTTTAGGTCGTTCCTCGCCAAGGCCTCGCGGTGCGTGATCTGCAGCGACGATGTCCCCTCCTTGGAGGTCGCGGCGGGGATGAAGCCATTCACTTACGGCCTATCCGCCGGGGCAGAGCTGCGGGCACGAGGGGTGAGGGTCACGTCCCGGGGCACCGTGTTCGAGGTCCTCCTCCGCGGGCGGAGGGTGGGCGAGGCCCTGATCCCCGCATTCGGCACCCACAACGTCCGCAACGCCCTGGCGGCCCTGGGCGCAGCGCACCTCCTCGGCATGCCCCTTCGCGGAGCGTTGGAGCGGCTGTCGGACCTTCCCCTCCCACGCCGGCGCTTGGAGGTCGTCGCGGAAAACGGATACGTGCTCGTGGACGATTACGCCCATCATCCCCGCGAGATCGCGGCGGGGATCGGGGCCATCCGGGCCCGCTGGCCGGGGCGCCGCCTCCTCGTGCTATTCCAACCCCACCGCTTCTCCCGCACCGCCCTGCTCTTCCGGGAACTCGGGTGGGCCCTGGCCGGCGCGGACTTCGCCGTGGTGACGGAGATCTATCCCGCGTTCGAGGTCCCCATCCCCGGGGTCTCGGGGGCGGCCGTGGTCCGAGCCCTCCGTGGGCACGGGGGCACGGGGCGGTTCGTGGCGGCGCCGGAAGGGGCGGTGGAGGCCCTCCTCGGGGAGGCGGCGCCGGGGGACGTGATCGCGTGTTTCGGGGCGGGCGACGTATGGAAGGCTTTCCGTACGATCCCAGAGATGCTCTGAGGCTGTTGCGGGGCCTCCCCGGCGACGTCCGGCTGCATGAGCCCCTGTGCCGGCACACGACGTTCCGCATCGGGGGGCCCGCCTGGTGCTTCTTCGTCCCCCGTGAGAGGTCGGCCTTCGTGGAGGCGATCTCCCGGGCACGGGCCGAGGGCATCCCCTGGTTCGTGCTCGGCGGGGGCTCGAACGTCCTCTTCCCCGACGAGGGTTTTCCCGGGCTGGTGATCGCGACGAAGGGCCTCCGCTCCCTGGAGCCGGACGGCCCGCGCATCTTCGCCGAGGCCGGCGTCCCCCTCCCCGTGCTGGTCTCCCGGGGGTTCCCCGCCCTCGCCGGGATCCCGGGCACGGTGGGCGGCGCGGTGGTCATGAACGCCGGGACCAGGGAGGGCTCGATCTCCCGCCACGTCCTCGCCGTGGAGGTCCTGGGCCACGACGGCCTCCTGCACCGGATCCCAGCGGCGGAATGCGGGTTCTCCTATCGATCCTCGCGCCTCAAGCGGCTGCACCTGCCGGTGGTCGGGGTGGAGCTCGCCGCATCGGTGGATGAGGGGCCCTCCGCCACCGAGCTCCTGCGACGTCGACGCGACTCCCAGCCCGTGGGCCTTCCCTCCGCCGGGTGCGTCTTTCGCAACCCCCCGGATGCCCCCCCGCGGGTTGGCTGATCGACCGGGCCGGGTTCAAGGGGGCCCGGCTCGGTGACGCCCTGGTCTCGCCCGTGCACGCGAACTTCATCTGCAACCTCGGGCGGGCACGGGCCTCCGACGTCCTCTCCCTCATCGAACGGATACGCGAGGGGGTACGGAGCCTCTTCGGGGTCCTCCTCGAGCCCGAAATAGAGATCGTTTGGACGTAAGGTCCCGCCGCATTATCCTTGCGCCGATGTTTCGGACCGTTATGCGGTGGGCCTCCCTCGCCGGGGCGATGTGGCTCCTCTTGCTCGCCGTGGTCCGGTTCGGCGGATGGCTTCAAGTACAAGAAATTAGGGTCATCGCTGTCAACGACAATGGTACTTCAAAACCGGAATTTCTGTCCCTTCAGGAAGTGATGAACTTGACTGGCATACGTTATAAAGCTAACATTGCGAAGCTGAAGATCGCCGATGCCAGGAAGAGGCTCGAACAACTCCCCTGGGTCAAGGAAGTACAGATCGAGCGTTTCTGGTTGAGGGGGATCGTAGAGATTCGGATCAGGGAAAGGAAGCCGGTGGGAAGGGTCCAAGGCGAGGGGGGCAAAGCCTACAGCGTTGACGGTGAGGGGGTCGTTTTGGGTCCGGCCGCGGAAGCGGACACGAGCCCGATCGTTTTGGGTCTGCCCATTTCCCTCCCCGAGGAAAAGATCCCTCCCGAGGTAACGGAGATCCTACGTGTGTATCAAAATCTCCCCCGTTGTAAGGCACTTTACCCCACGGTGGACGCCCACGATGTGGGCGACGTGAAGCTGTTGCCGTCCAGGGATGCTTACCCGCCGATCCGGTTGGGCCCATTGACCCGGGTCCCGATGTTGCTGCCCAAGGTAGAGGCCATCCTCGACGAGCTCTCCCGCGAGGGAGCGCGCGGAAAATTTGATCTCACGGGATTTGTGGAGATAGACTGCCGTCTGGGGGACGGTTGTGTGTTAAAACCGTCGGTTAAGGGGGGATAGAAGGTGGCCAGACGCCGTCGCGGCAGGGAGAGGATCGTGGTGGGCCTGGACGTGGGCACCACCAAGGTAGCGTGTTTGGTGGCCAACGTGTTCGATTCCGAGATAGAGATCATCGGGATGGGCACCGCTCCGTCCCGGGGCCTCGACAAGGGCGTGGTGGTGGACATCGGCCGCACTATCCAATCCATCCGCAAAGCGGTGGAAGAGGCGGAGAACATGGCCGACGTCAAGATCCGCTCCGTCTACGTGGGCATCGCCGGCCAGCACATCCGCTCCATCAACACCACCGGCACCGTGGCCATCACCCACCCCGGCCGTGTGATCAAAAGGAGCGATATCAGGCGTGTGATCGAGGCCGCGAAGGCCATCCCCATCCCTCCCGACATGCAGCTCATCCACGTCATCCCCCGGCAGTACAAGGTGGACGGCCAGGAGGGCATCACCGATCCGGAGGGGATGACGGGGACGCGGCTCGAGGCGGATGTGCACCTTGTCCTGGGCTCGGTCACCGCGGTGCGGAACCTCATCCGCTGTATCAAATACCTCCGGATCGACGTGAAGCAGATCGTGTTACAGCCGCTGGCATCCTCGCTCGCGGTCCTCTCCTCGGCGGAAAAGGAGCTGGGCGTGGTGCTCCTGGACATCGGCGGCGGCACCACCGACATCTCCATCTACAAGGGCGGCGACATCTGGTTCTCCCGGGTGATCCCCGTCGCGGGCCAGCACATCACCAACGATATCACCGTGGGCCTCCAGACCCCCATCGAGGAAGCGGAGAGGATAAAGAAGGAATACGGCACATGCCTCGTGGACTCGGTGGACGACAACGAGAAGATCGAGATCGCCACCATCGGGGGAGATGGGACGAAGCTCGTCTCGCGCAAGCGATTGGCGAAGATCATCGAGGCCAGGGTGGAGGAAATCCTGGACCTCGCCATGGAGGAAGTGGAGAACGCGGGCTACAAGGACATCGTCCCTGGGGGGCTAGTGATCACGGGGGGGACGGCCCTCCTGGACGGGATCGTGGAGTTCGCCCAGGCCCGCTATGGACTTCCCGCCCGACGGGGCCAGATCCCCCAGGGCATACATGGCCTACGGGATATCGTCGAATCCCCCATCTACGCCACCGCCATCGGCCTCCTCAAGTACGCGGTGGAGTTCAAGGACCTGGAGCCTTCGCGGGAAAGCGAGGGCGGCTGGTTCAACACGGTCCTCAAGTGGCTCCGGGCCATCTTGTGGGGGGGGTGAGGTCGGTGGAGAGCTTGCATCCCGTGGCGCCGGCGCGGATCCTGGTGATCGGGGTGGGCGGCGGCGGGGGCAATGCCGTCAACCGCATGATGCAGGCCGGGATCCAGGGAGTGGAGTTCGTGGCCGTAAACACAGATGCCCAGGTATTACAGACCGTCCACGCCCACAGGCATCTACAGATCGGGAGGAACCTCACCCGGGGGCTCGGGGCCGGGGGGAACCCGGAGATCGGCCGCAAGGCCGCCGAGGAGTCCCTCGACGAGATCGTGGACCTCCTCCAGGGCTACGATATGGTATTCATCACCGCCGGGATGGGCGGGGGGACGGGGACCGGCGCGAGCCCGGTGATCGCCCGCGCGGCGAAGGAGCTGGGGATCCTGACGGTCTCCATCGTTACCCGACCCTTCTCCTTCGAGGGAGCCCCCCGGGCCAAGCGCGCCGAGGAGGGGATAAACCTCCTGAGCCAACAGGTGGACGCGCTGATCACCGTCTCGAACGATAAGCTCCTCAAGATCGCCCCGCCCGACATGCCCCTGACCCGGGCCTTCGAGCTCGCCGACGAAGTGCTGAAGCAGGGCGTCCAGGGGATCACCGAGCTCATCACCGTCCCCGGGCTCATCAACCTCGACTTCGCCGACGTGGAAACGGTGCTTCGCGACGCCGGAACGGCCCTCATGGGGATCGGCGAGGCCGAGGGTGAGAACCGCTCCCGCGAGGCCGCACGGAAAGCGGTCACCTCCCCGCTCCTCGACTGCTCCATGCGGGGCGCCAAGAAGGCCATCGTCAACATCATGGGCGGCGAGGACCTGGCGCTGGACGAGGTCCGCGAGGCCACCGATGTGGTCCACGAGGCCCTGGCCGACAAGGCCGACATCTTCGTGGGCGCGGTGATAAAGGACGGGCTCCAGAAGGTGAGGGTCACCGTGGTGGCCACGGGCTTCACCGCCGGCGCCGAGCTCGAGGAGGAGTTCACCACCGTGGGCGAGGAGGCGATCCTCGAGCGGATACGTCGCGAGCTCTCCGGCGACAGCTTCGACGTCCCCGCGTTCATACGACGGAACGGAAAGGGCTGAGCGCCACGCCCCGGCTGGCGTGCCGGGATCCGCGCCGCTTTTCCCGGTGAAACCCGCGTCGGAGCGCGTCCCCAAGGCCCTCACGTGTTGCCCAAGCCGCGTATGGCCGCGCGGGGGCGATGGCGATAAAATTTGACATCTTTATCTGAAAAGGGGTTGGTCGCATGCGAAGCCTCGTGCGTACGTTGGCAGTACTGTGGGCGATAGGCCTTCTCGGGATCACGGGCCTGGCCCAAAAGGCGGAACTCCTCATCTGGCCCGTTCCCACCCCCGATAGCCTGCCCGCGGGCCTCGCCATCGCTCCCGCCGGGAAAGTGTACATCTCGGAGTTCGCCGCCCGGAAGATCGGCCTCCTTGATCCCACCACCAATGAGTTCTCCGAACGGGATATCGGAGCCAGCCCGGGGAGCATCTATGCCCCCAGCGACGAAGCGGTGGTTTACACCCTGCCTATGGACGATGCCATCGAATATCTGGTCTTCATAAGCGGACAAGCGCGCTGGCAGGTCCCCACCCCGGGGGCGTGGCCCGACGATCTGACCCCCGCCCCCTCCGGCCCCGACCGGATCGACATCTGGTTCGCCGAGCGGAGGGCGGGAAAGGTGGCACGTCTCTCTCCCGCGGAAATCGCGGTCACACTCCCCCTCTTCTACCCCCAAAAACACACGATCCAGCCCCAGCGACAAGAGGTCACCCCTAAGGTGGTCTCGGTGGCCCCCAGCTACTACCCCGGGAACCCCCTGCTTCCCCCGCCCCTCGCCCTCGTGCAGGCCAGCACCACGGGGGACTTCAGGGAGTGGGCGGTTACGGGCATCTCCCCGGATTACGTGGAGGATATCGCCTTGGCGCCCCGCAGCGGGGCGGTATGGTTCGTCACGGGCGACGGGAAGCTGGCATCACTGGATCCCCCGTCCAATACGGCGGCCTTTTACACGCTCCCCTCGACTGTCCGGGCATTGGGGGTAACGGTGGCCCCGGACGGGACGGTCTGGTTCACCGATCGCGCCACCCCGGCCATCGGCTCG
>JAJRVI010000204.1 GCA_024277405.1 Fidelibacterota bacterium | reverse complement strand
TCCCTTGATTTCACTGGATCGAGGGACAAACCACGAGGGCCTACTCGGAGAAAAAAACCCTCCCACAGCCGGCGAACCTCGGGGGAAGTTCCAAGTGGTGGAGGGCTTCTCTCACCTCGTCCCAGTCCAGGGCCGCGATGTTCCCAAGGTTCTAAAGGCGCCAGGCCGGAGCACCAAGGACCCTCCGCCTATAGGCTTCCCGCTGGCGCCTGAGGTAGGGCTCGAAGTCGAGGTACATGCGCACTATCTTGGAGTAAAAGGCGCCGCGAGCGAAACCGTCCCGCGCGTAGATGAGCCGGTTGGGCCGCACCGCCTCATAGGCGAGCACCAGGTCGCGTCCGTCCAGGAACACTAGGTCTACGTCACATACCCCTGCCTTGGCCAGTTCGGTCAATAGGTCCAGCTTCTTCTCCCTAAGCGCGGCGTCGGTGGTCACCACGGCCAGGTCCAAGTCGCTCCCCGCATGGGCGCGGCCCTCGGCAGCGGAGCCGAAGAGGTAGACCGCCTCGATCTCCGGGTAGCGGCGGAAGACCCGGCGCATCTCGGCGAGGACTCCTCCCGTCAGCATGGTCACTCACACTTTAACCACGGGAATGGCGGGCGGCAAAGGAAACGGACCGAGGGGATCCGGTGCCCACGATCCCGAACGCCCTCCCAGCACCCCCTACTCTGTGGGGACAGGAAGTGGAAGCACGCACTTCCCGGAGAAGCTCTCTGGGGAAAGGAATGGAGAGGGACCAGGGGCTATCTCCCGCGTGTGTGGGCAGCGTGGGCGAGCTGGCCGAAGGAGAGGCCCCCGTCCCCGGGCGGGATCTTGGCGTGCTGCACGTAGCGGAGGCCGGCGCACTCCACCTCTTCCCTCACCGCCGAGGCGATCCGGTCGTTCACCGCCGCCCCGCCGGTGAGGCCCACTGCCTCTATCCCCTCCTCCCGCGCGATCCTGATCGCCATCCGCGCCAGGCCCCGGGCTAGCGCCTCCTGAGCCGTGGCCGCGAGGTCCGCGATCGATACCCCCTCCCGCCTCAGCCGGTGGAGTTCCCGGAAGAGCGCCGCCGTGTCCAGGATCGGCCGGCCCTCGTGCTCCCGGATCTCGGGCTCGACGGGGACTGGGGTCCCCGCGGCCGCCGCGGCCTCGAGCCGCATCGCCGGCTCCCCTTCGTAGGTACGCTCCCGGCATAGCCCGAGCCACGCGGACACGGCGTCCAGGAACCTCCCGGCACTGGTCGTCTCGGGACAGTTTATCCCCCGCTCTATCTGGAGCTTCACGATCTCGAGCTCCTGGGGAGAAAGACCGGCTTCCTCCAAGGGGAGGCCCGCGGTCAGGAGGAAACTCGTGGCCATGCGGCCGGGATGGAGGGTGGTGAGGTCCCCTCCCGGCATGGGTACCGGGCGGAGCGATCCCCCCCGCCGCCACTCTCCCTCCCGCCAGACGATGGCCTCCCCGCCCCACGCGGCCCCGTCGACCCCGTACCCGTAGCCGTCGATGGCGATCCCCACCAGGGCAGACAGCCCATGCTCCCCCGCCAGTCCCGCCACGTGGGCCACGTGATGCTGCACTTTTATTACTTCCTCCCCCAGCTCCTCGGCGAGGCGCGTGGTGGGGAAGCCGGGGTG
Source organism: Fidelibacterota bacterium (assembly GCA_024277405.1). GTDB lineage: Bacteria > Bipolaricaulota > Bipolaricaulia > Bipolaricaulales > Bipolaricaulaceae > UBA3571. The sequence goes on along the minus strand of JAJRVI010000204.1, from coordinate 6,924 downwards.
GAGATCGCAGACGACGATGCTCGGCAGCGGCGCCCCGGTAATACGCAAGAGGTGCGCGATGGCCTCCCGCAGGAATTCCTCGGTCTCCAAATGCTCCACGTTTCCGATGTGCTGTGAGAGGAAGACCTTTCCCCGTTGATACAGGGCGAAGACCACGTTCAGCTCCGCCCCCAGGGCCAACATGGGCTCCTCCCCGAGATTGACCGCAATGGGTTCGGGGACCCATCCCCGGGAGCGGCGCAAAAAGACCGGCTTTCCCGCCGCGAACCGGACCACCGAATCGTCGCAGCGGGCCACGATCCGGCGGTCATGCAGAAGAAAAGCGTCGGCCACCCCTGAAAGCTCGGAAAGGATCCGAGAATTCTCGATGAGCATGGGCCTCCCGGGGAGGTTGGCGCTGGTCATAACCAACGGGAAGTCGATCCGCTTGAACAGGAGATGGTGGAGCCCGGAGTAGGGGAGCATGACCCCCACGGTGTGGAGCCCCGGGGCTACCGATTCCGCGAGCTTCCCGTCTTTCTTGGGGAGTACCACGATGGGGCGCCGGGGGGATCTGAGCAGCCGCTCCGCCTCGGACGGTACCTCGGCAAATTCCTTCACTAGCTCCAGCGGGGACATGAGGGCGAAGGGCTGGGCGGGCCGGCCCAGGCGCCGGCGGAGCTCGGCGACGGTTTCCTCCGAGGTGGCGTCGCACGCCAGGTGCGTCCCCCCGATCCCCTTGATGGCCACGATCTTCCCCGCTTCTAACGCCTGGGCCGCGAGCTCGATGGGGTCCCCTGGGGGCTCCCGCCCGCCCTCGATGTAGGTGAGCACGGGGCCGCATTCGGGACAGGCGATGGTCTGGGCGTGGTAGCGACGGTCCAGGGGATCCTCGTACTCGCGGCGACAGTCCTCGCACATGGGGAAATCCCGCATGGAGGTGCGGGGGCGATCGTAGGGCAGGGACTCGATCACCGTGAATCGGGGCCCGCAATCGGTGCAGCTCGTGGCCCAGTAGCCGTGGTAGCGGCTACCGGGGTCGTCGATATCCGCCAGGCACCGGTCGCAGGTGGCAATGTCCGGCGGGATCGCCCCCCCGCCCTCCCCGCCCCCCCGGGAGGCGAGGATGTGGAACGCCTTGTCCCCGTTCGGAGGGAGCTCTTCCAGGTCGATCCGGGAGATGTGGGCGAGGGGTGGGGCCTCCTCCCTGAGGGCGCGGAGGAAGTCCCGCAGGGCGTCCTCGGGGCCCTCCACCTCGATCTCCACCCCGGCGTCCCCTAGGTTCCGCACGAATCCCGCGAGGCCCCGCCGCACGGCGATGCGGTAGACGAAGGGCCGAAAACCGACCCCCTGGACGGTACCCGAGACGCGGATGTGATATCGGGCGATCACGTCGCGGGATTATATTCCCTCGTCCACGATCCCACCGGCCCAGGGAGACCACGCACGCGCCCTGGACCGATCGGCCCGCAGCGGGGATATAATGGGCCCGTGCTCCGGATCGGTTATGCCCTCTTGATCGCGGCGCTGGCCCTCCTCGCGGGCTACGCGGCGTACTGGATCCTGCGGCTCCTGTTTGGGGTCGCGGGGGTCCCCCTGTTCCTGAAGGCCGTCATCGCCCTGGCGCTCCTCGGGCTCCTCCTCGTGATCCTGGGCCTCCTGCGGGAGCGCCTGCGGCAGGGAAAGGAGGTGTGAGGTGATCGTTACCACCACCCAGGAGGTCCCGGGCCATGAGATCGCGGAGATCCTGGGGCTCGTGCGGGGGAACACGGTGCGCGCGCGGCACCTGGGCCGGGATATCCTAGCGGGGCTGCGGAACGTGGTGGGCGGGGAGATTGTGGAGTACACCGAGATGCTCTCCAAGGCCCGGGAGGAGGCCCTCCAGCGCATGATCACGCAGGCGGAGAGGCTGGGGGCCGATGCCGTGGTGGGGGTGCGGTTCGCCACCTCCCAAACCATGGCCGGGGCGGCGGAGATCCTGGCTTACGGGACCGCGGTGAAGCTCCGCCGCAAGGCCTAAGCCCACCCCCGTTCGGGTCGGGACCAGGGGCCCGATCCCGGCGCGGGAAGCGCGGGTTCCCCAAGTTGACGGAAACTCTCCTTATACGCTACCTTTGTGCGTGCGTTGGATCTGGAGCATCGTGGGCGCGGTACTCGTCGGGGTGGCGGTTGGCCTCTATTTCCTCTACTCCACCACGCCGGTCGAACGGGCCCTTGACCGGGGAGAATGGGTCCACGTGCTTCTCGTGGGCGTGGACGAGGGGCGGGCAGGGAAACCGGAGGCCGACGCCATCGCCCTCCTGGGAATATCCCCCGATCGTGAAGGTCCCGTTCCCTATTTCCTCCTCTCCTTTCCCCCGAACCTGCTCGCGTATCAAAAGGGGAGTTGGAGATCCCTGAAGGAGATCTACCGGGACGGGGGCCTGGAGGCGCTTGTGGCCGCGGTGGAGGCTATCGGGGAGGTCGAGGTCCACTACTACGCCGTGGTGGACTTCGCCGCGTTCGAGGAGCTCGTCGACTCGGTGGGAGGCGTCGAGATCACGGTAGAAAAGCCGATAATCTATGAGGACCAATCGCAGAACCTCCACATCCGCATCGAGCCCGGTGATCACCTTTTGAATGGAGAAGAGGCCCTCAAGTACGTGCGATACCGCGGGAGCGAGAGTGAGTACGATCGGATCGCCCGGCAGCACAAGTTCCTTCTGGCCCTCGCCGGAAAGGTGCGTGCCCAGGGCCTCCGGGCCTTGCGGGGCCTTCTCGAGCTCGCCCTGACGCGCGTGAACACCAATCTGACCCTGTGGGATGGGCTCTATCTCGCCCGGCGCCTGCGGGATCTCCCCCTCGCCGCCCACCTCCTCCGCGCCGTCCCCGGTAGGGGCACAGAGGCGGAGGGGCTGCGGCCGGACTTCGTCGCCCTGCGGAAACTCCTCACCCACTGGGAGGAGGGCGAGCGGTTCTACACCCGAGGGGAACTCCGCGTGGTGGTCCTGAACGGGACCGAGGAGAGGTTCCTCGCGCACCGCACGCGCGCCCTCCTCGTGGCGCGGGGGGTCAAGGTCCTCCGGGTGGGGCGGGCCGATAGGACCGATTACCCGGAGACGATGATCGTCAACTGGTCGGGGGATCCCAACAAGGTGACCGCCCTGAAGGACGCGCTCCTCCCGGGGATCCCGATCCGGGTGGTGTCGGCGGAGGATTTCTCCCCCGAGGATCTCCCCACGCCCATCCCGGAGGGCACCGACCTCATCCTGATATTGGGAAGGGGGTTCGTCCTTGGCGATTGAGGATCTGATCGAGAAGGCCGCGGCCATTTTGGAGGAGAAGAAGGGGACGGAGCTCGTCCTCATGGACCTCTCTGACACCACCATCCCCACGAGCTATTTCCTCCTCGTCTCGGGGGAGAACCCGAAGCACGTTCAGGCCCTGGCCGAGGAGCTCCTGGAGCGGATGCCGCTCGCCCCGGAGCACGAGGAGGGGCTCCCCGAGGGGCGTTGGGTCCTCCTCGATTACGGGGACTTCGTGGTCCACATATTCGACCGTGAGGCGCGGGCTTTCTACGATCTGGACGGCCTTTGGTCGGACAAGATCGTGAAACGCGACTGGAGCCCCCACTCCCACGCTGTATAATTCGCCCCTGCCCCCTTGTAGGGGGTCATGGTAGAGGGTTATAATCCGCGTGGTCCCTGGTCTTTGAAAGGTGAATAGGGCGTCTGCTACGTAAGGATAGTAAGGGCGGACGGTGGATCCCTCGGCAGCCGGAGGCGATGAAGGGCGTGGCCAGCTGCGATAAGCCCCGGGGAGCCGCTGAGCAGGCGATGATCCGGGGATTCCCGAATGGGGAAACCCACCGTACCGTTGAGGTACGGTATCCGCCGCCGAAACGCGAGTAGGCGGCGGAGGCGAACCCCGCGAAGGGAAACATCCCAGTAGCGGGAGGAAAAGAAATCAACACCCGTTTCCTTCGGGAGGCGGGCGCGTCCCCCAAAAGGGGACGTGGAGATTCCCCTAGTAGCGGCGAGCGAACGGGGAACAGCCCAAACCTCACGGGTGTCAAAGCCCGCAGGCGTTGCCCGTGGGGGGTTGCGGGACGGCAACGGGGAGGGCTGCGGACCTCCCAGGGAGTTACAAAAGCCTCCTCTAGCCGAACGGCCTGCAAAGTCACTGGAAAGGGCGGCCAGAGAGGGTGAAAGCCCCGTAGGCGAAAGGGGAGGCTCTCCCGGGTTGCCGCTCCCAAGTAGCGTCGGACACGTGAAATCCGGCGCGAATCCGGGGGGCCCACCCTCCAAGGCTAAATACTCCCGGCTGACCGATAGCGCACCAGTACCGTGAGGGAAAGGTGAAAAGAACCCCGGGAGGGGAGTGAAATAGAACGTGAAACCGTCCGCCCACAGGCAGTAGGAGCCTGGAGGCCTTGGCCCTTCGGGGCCCTGGCCAAAGGGTGACTGCATGCCTTTTGCAGTATGAGCCGGCGAGTTATGGTCCGTGGCGAGGCTAAGCCCCTCTGGGGCGGAGCCGTAGCGAAAGCGAGTCCGAACAGGGCGCTCAGTCACGGGCCATAGACCCGAAGCCAGGCGATCTACCCGTGGGCAGGGTGAAGGCGGGGTAAGACCCGCCGGAGGCCCGAACCCATTGGGCGTGCAATCCCATGGGATGACCTGCGGGTAGCGGTGAAATGCCAATCGAGCCTGGTGATAGCTGGCTCTCCCCGAAATGGCTCTAGGGTCAGCCTCACGGCTCAGGCGGCCGGGGGTAGAGCACTGGATGGGGAAGGGGGGAAACTCCCGACTCCAACCAAACTCCGAATACCGGCCGTCGGTCCGTGGGAGTGAGTCCGTGGGGGATAACCTCCACGGTCGAGAGGGGAACAACCCAGACCGCCGGCTAAGGCCCCCAAATCCGGGCTAAGTGGGGAAGGCGGTGTGGCCGCTAAAACAGCTGGGAGGTTGGCTTAGAAGCAGCCATCCTTTAAAGAGTGCGTAACAGCTCACCAGTCTAGCGGCCGCGCGCCGAAAATGTAACGGGGCTAAGCCCGGTGCCGAAGCCGCGGGCTTCCGCGAGGTTTTCCTCGCGGGAGCGGTAGGGGAGCGTTCCCAGCGGGGCGAAGCCGCGCCGCGAGGCGCGGTGGACTGCTGGGAAGTGAGAATGCCGGCATGAGTAGCGCGAGGCGGGTGAGAATCCCGCCCCCCGGATGCCCAAGGTTTCCTGGGGAAGGCTGATCCGCCCAGGGTTAGGCGGGACCTAAGGTGAACCCGAAAGGGGTAGCCGATGGGCAGCCGGTTAATATTCCGGCCCCTCCGGGTCCGCGCCACGAGCGAAGGGGTGACGCCGCAGGACTATCCCCGCGGGCTTACGGCTATGCCCGTCCAAGCGTCGAGCCAGGGGGAGGAGGCAAATCCCCTCCCCCGCTACGGCGAGGCGTGATGGCGAGCCCCGTAACAGGGGCGAAGGGGGATGGGTTCAGCGGCCGAGAAAAGCCTCTAGCCAGTGGACCCGGAGCCCGTACCGCAAACCGACACAGGTGGGCGAGGGGAGTACCCACAGGGGGGCGAGATAACCCCGGTCAAGGAACTCGGCAAATTGCCCCCGTAACCTCGGGAGAAGGGGGGCCCTCGCCGTGGCCAAGGGATCCTCTTTGGCTGCGGTTGGGGGCCGCAGAGAATCGGCCCAGGCGACTGTTTACCAAAAACACAGGTCCCTGCTAACCCGTAAGGGGACGTATAGGGGCTGAAACCTGGCCACTGCCGGTAGGTCAAGGGGAGGGGTGCAAGCCCCGAACCGAAGCCCCGGTGAAGGCCGGCCGTAACTATAACGGTCCTAAGGTAGCGAAGTACCTTGTCGGGTAAGTTCCGACCTGCATGAAAGGAACAACGACCTGGGCACTGTCTTGACCGGGGCCTCGGTGAACTTGAAGCGCCGGTGAAGATGCCGGCGACCCGCGGTGGGACAGAAAGACCCCGTGGAGCTTTACTGCAGCCTGGTGTTGGGTCTTGGTCGTTGATGTAGAGGATAGGTGGGAGGCTGAGAAGCTCGGGCGCCAGCCCGGGTGGAGCCGCCGGTGGAATACCACCCTTCAACGACTGAGGCTCTAACCAGGGGCCGTTAGCAGCGGTTCCGGGACAGCGCCAGGTGGGCAGTTTTGCTGGGGCGGCAGCCTCCTAAAGGGTAACGGAGGCGCCCAAAGGTCCCCTCAGGCGGGTTAGCGATCCGCCGTGGAGTGCAAGGGCAGACAGGGGGCTTGACTGCGAGGCCTACAAGCCGAGCAGGGGCGAAAGCCGGGCCTAGTGACCCACCGGCTCTTCGTGGTAGGGCCGGTGATCAGCGGATAAAAGTTACCCCGGGGATAACAGGCTGGTCCTGCCCGAGAGTTCACATCGACGGCAGGGTTCGGCACCTCGATGTCGGCTCACCCCATCCTGGGGCTGCACCAGGTCCCAAGGGTTGGGCTGTTCGCCCATCAAAGGGGTTCATGAGCTGGGTTCAGACCGTCGTGAGACAGGTCGGTCCCTATCTACCGCGGGCGCAGGAGGCTTGAGGGGGTCCGCTCCTAGTACGAGAGGACCGGAGCGGCCGGGCCGCTGGTGTACCAGCTGTCCCGCCCGGGGCACCGCTGGGTAGCTAAGCCCGGACCGGATAAGAGCTGAAGGCATCTAAGCTCGAAGCCGACCCCAAGATGAGGCCTCCCCATCAGGGCCCTCCGAGACCAGGAGGTCGATAGGCCGCAGGTGGAAGCCCGGCAACGGGTGGAGCCGAGCGGTACTAATAGCCCGATCGCCTTACGTAGCAGACGCCCTATTCACCTTTCGAGGCCAGGGTCGTGTGGCATGTAGCGTCGGGGCTTGCCCCCGACGTTTTGTGGGGATTCCAGGCGGCAGATAGCGGCGGGGAAACACCCGGTCCCATTCCGAACCCGGCAGTTAAGCCCGCCAGCGCCGATGGTACTGGGGG
>JAJRVI010000203.1 GCA_024277405.1 Fidelibacterota bacterium | reverse complement strand
TCGGATCGAGGAGGCGCTGAGAACTGGGCGCTTCGCCGACAACCCCTCCTTCCACAAAGCGATAGCGGATGCCAAGGCCAGGATGGGGGCACTTCATCTCATCGGACTCCTCTCGCGCACAAGCTCCCACGGTTCGATGGAATACGTGTTCGAGCTCTTGAGGCTCACTCGCCGGGAAGGGATGGGAAGGGTTTACGTCCACTTCATCACCGACGGCCGCAGTACCCCCCCGGGAAGCGCCCCTGAGCTCCTGCGGGAGGCGGGGAGGGAGATCGCGGCCATCGGGGTGGGAACGGTGGTCACCGCCATAGGCCGCGGTATCGCCCTCGACCGGGGCGGCGACTATGCGGGGAAGACCCGCCGGGCCTACGAAGCCCTTGTCTTGGGTGAAGGCATCCCGGTGACATGAAAGGTTATTCCGGGCAGAAACCACTTTATCGCGGAAGGAGACGGAACGAACTCTGGGAGATCCTGGACGAGGCCTTCGCCGCGGTGGGCTAGCCGCGCCGTCGCCCGGGTCGGGTACATCCCCACTTTTTTTCTATATAATTCCGATTGGAGGTAACCGGGGGAGCTCCTTCCTAGGGGCTGAGAGGGGGCCTGGGGAGGCCCCGACCCCTGGAACCTGAACTGGGTAATGCCAGCGTAGGGAGGGTTACCTCGGCGCCGGCACTGCCCACGTCCTTTCTCCCCCGTGTTACCCCGGAAGGAGGCGTGGGCGTGTCCGAGTGGGAGCTTCTGCGGCGGATCGCGGCGGAAGTCCCCCGGGCGGGGGACGATTGTGCCGTCCTCCCCTTCCGCGGGACGAACCTCCTCCTCACCATCGATGTCCTCCACCGCTCCGCGGACTTCCCCCCGGGCACGGATCACTACACCATGGGATGGCGGGCGGTGGCCGTGACCCTCTCGGACATCGCCGCCATGGGGGGGAGGCCCCTGGGAGTGGCCCTCGCCCTCTCCGCCCCGGACCCCGCCGAGCCCTTCGAGGGGGTGCTGCGCGGGGCGGAGGATTGCGCCCGTGCGGCCGGGACCGAGCTCGTGGGGGGGGACCTGGACGTGTCCGAGGAGCTCTTCCTCATCTCCTCCGGGCTCGGGGAGGCGGAGCGGCCGATCCCCAGGTCGGGGGCCCGGCCCGGCGACCGGGTGTACCTCACCGGCCCCTTGGGCCGCACCTATCTGGCGTTGCGGCTCTTCGCGCAGGGGGAGCTGGCCCGAGCGAACGAGCTCTTTCGCTTCACGCCTAGGTTGGCGGAGGGCTTGAGGCTCGCCGGGAGCGCCACGGCGATGATCGACCTCTCCGATTCCCTGGCCCACTCCCTCCACATCCTCTCCCGGGCCTCGGGGATCGGTTTGGTGGTCGATGTAAGGCGGATCCCCCTCCTCCCCGGCCTCTCCCCGGGCGACCTGGAAGGGGTGATCTACCTAGGCGAGGACTACGAGCTCCTCCTCACCGCCCCGCCCGAGGCGCTCCCCCCGGGGCCGTGGATCGAGATCGGGGAGGTGGTGGGGGAGCCGGGGGTATGGCTCAGGGACGAGGGGACACTGCGGGCGCTCCCGGACCGCGGGTGGGAACACGGGGGACCCACTCCCCCGGATGATGGAGAAAGGAGGGAACGATGAGGATCTGTGGGGCGTTGCTGGCGGCGGCCCTTGCCGGTGCCATGGCGCTAGGGGCGGAGGAGTTCTACGTTTACACCTACGATTCCTTCGTATCCTGGGGGCCGGCGACGGAGATCGAGGAGGCGTTCGAGGCCGCCCATCCCGGGGTGGACCTCATCTGGGTGGCCCACGGGGGTTCATCCGAGACTCTGTCCCGGATGATCGCCGAGATCGAGGCCGGGGGCACGCCCGCCGACGTCTTCCTCGGGATAAGCGATGCGGATCTCGTCCGGGCGAGCGCGTACCTCGAGCCTTACGATCCCGGACGCATCCCCAACATCGCCCACATCCCCGAGAAGCTCCTCGGGATCGAGCCCAAGGGGATCGCCCTCCCCTTCGATCAGGGGTACGTGGCGTTCGTGTACGACTCCGAGAAGCTCCCGGAGAGGCTCGTCCCCCGCTCCTTCGGGGATCTTCTGCGCTGTGAGCTCAAGGGGAAGATCATCGTGCAGGACCCCCGCACCTCCTCCACGGGCCGGGCGCTGCTCCTGTGGACCATCTGGCGGTTCGGGGAGCGGGGCTGGGTGGATTTCTGGCGGGCCTTGCTGCGGAACGTCCTCGTGGTGACCAAGGGGTGGTCCGAGGCGTACGACATGTTCCTCGCGGGCGAGGCGCCCATCGTCCTCTCCTTCACCACCGACACCGCCTATTCCTGGATCGAGCACAGATCGCTCCGCTACCGCGTGGCCCTCCTCGACGGCGAGGCCTACCGGTTCGTGGAGTGGATGGGGATCGTGAGGGGATCCGATCACGTGGAGCTCGCCCACGCGTTCATGGACCTCGTCCTCTCGAAGGAGGTCCAGGGGTTGATCCCCACCACCCAGTGGATGTTCCCTGTGAGCGAGGCCGCTGCGCTTCCCCCCGATTTCGCTAAATACGCCGTGATCCCCGAGATCCCGGCGTGGCTTCCCCCCGTCGCGGTGGCGGAGAAGCTCGAGGCCTGGATCTCGGCCTGGCAGCGGCTCCTCATCCGGGGCTGATCCCGGGCATCCCGACCGCTTGACGGCGAGGATCGGTGCGGGCTATGCTAAATGTACACGTCGAACCGGATGAGGAGGTGAGTGCCGGCATCCAGATCTGTCTCCATCCTCGTGTGAAGCTCCTAAGGAGGTGAGTTATGCGTAAATTGCTGCTTCTGGGCGTCATCCTGTTGGGGATCGCGTTGGTAGGGGCGGCGGAGAAGAAGGTGCTCCACGTTTACACCGCCCTGGACGTGGACGAGGCGAAGATCTACATCGAGGCCTTCGAGGCGACCCACCCGGACATCGACGTACAGTGGGTGCGGCTCTCCGCCGGCGAGGTGCTGGCCCGGCTCCGGGCCGAGGCGGGGAACCCCCAGGCGAGCCTGTGGTTCGGCGGCCCCAGCGACACCTTCATCGTGGCGAAGATGGACGGGCTCCTCGAGCCCTACACCGAGTCCCTGGGCTGGCAGTACCTGGACAAGAAGTTCAAGGACCCCGAGGGATACTGGGTCGGGATCTACCTCGGCTTCATCGGGTTCGTGACCAACAAGGACTTCCTCGAGAAACACGGCATCGAGCCCCCGGACTCCTGGTATGATCTCCTCGACCCGGTGTTCAAGGGCGAGCTCTCCATGGCGTATCCCTACACCTCCGGGACCGGCTACACCCGCTTGGCCACCTTGGTGTTCCTCTTGGGCGAGGACAAGGCCTTGGAGTTCGAGAAGAAGCTCTCCGAGCAGATCCACCACTACACCCGGGCCGGTTCCGCCTGCGTGACCGAGGTGGGCCTGGGAGAGGTGGCGGGCGGCATCGCCTTCGCCCACGACATCATCGCCAAGGGCATCGCCAAGGGTTATCCCGTGGTCCTCTCCTTCCCCAAGGAGGGCACCGGGTACGAGGTGGGCGGTATGGCCCTCCTGAAGGGTGGCCCTGAGCTCGAGCTTGCCAAGGTCTTCTACGACTGGATGCTCTCCGCCGAGGCCCAGTCCCTGTTCAAGAAGTGGTACCGGCTGCCGCTGAACCCGGAGGCCGAGCTCGCGGAGGGCCTCGTCACCGCCGATCAGCTCCCCTTGGTGAACTACGACGCCCTCTGGGCGGCGCAGAACCGCGACCGCCTGATCGAGCGCTGGCGCGAGGTCACCGGCTATTGATCCGGGGATCCAAGGGGCGGGGGGCGTAACGCCCCCCGCTTTTTCTTTTTGTCCCCGGCCGGAGCCCCGGTGTACAGCGGCGGCGATGATCCCGGCTTGAGGAACGGCTAAAATCCGGCGGCCCATGGAGAGGTACAGGGAGCTCAGACGCCTCGTACACGATCCCTTTCTCCTCCTCTTGGTGACCCTGGTCTTCGCCTTGCTCGCCCTCTTCATCGTCTACCCGCTCGTGAGGGTCCTCGCCACGAGCCTCTTCTACCGTGGGGAGTTCAACCCGAAGTACTTCCTCCAGTTCTTCGAGCGGCGGTACCTGATCAGGCCTTTCTTGAACTCCCTCACGGTAGGAGGCCTGGTGGCGCTTCTGGGGACCATCATCGGGTTCGCGTTCGCCTACGCCGTGACCCGGACCGATATCCCGGGGAAATCGGTCTTCAAGGTGATCGCCACCTTCCCCATCATCTCCCCCCCGTTCCTAATCGCCCTGGCGGCGATCCTGCTCCTGGGAAACCACGGGCTCATCACGGAGTTCCTGCGCACGCGATTCGGGATCGATTGGGACATCTACGGCTTGCCCGGGCTGGTGCTCACCGAGACCCTGGCCTACTTCCCCCTGGCGTTCATGACGCTGGAGGGGGTGCTCTCGGGGATAGACCCCGCGTTGGAGGAGTCCGCGCTGGACCTGGGGGCCTCGCGGTTGCGGACCTTCTTCAAGGTGACCCTGCCCCTGGCGACCCCGGGGATCGCCTCGGCGCTCCTCCTCGTCTTCATCCGGTCCCTGGAGGACTTCGGGAACCCCATCGTCATCCAGGGCCACTACCCCGTGCTCACCACCCAGGCGTACCTAGCGGTGACGGGGATGTACAACCTCCCCCTCGCGGCGACCCTTTCGGTGATCCTCCTCGTTCCCACCCTCCTCGCGTTCGTGTTGCAGAGGTACTGGGTCTCGCGCCGTTCCTACGTCACCGTCACCGGCCGTCCCACCCCCTCCTCCCTCAAGGCCACCACCCCCGGGCTGAAATGGGGGCTGTTCGGGGTGTTGTGCGTGCTCTCCGGGATCATCCTCCTCTTCTACGGCCTCGTCTTCTACGGTTCGCTTACCCGCATGTGGGGCCTGGACAACACCCTCACCCTGGAAAACTTCCGCTATGTGTTCAGCACCGGCCTCGCTTACCTCCTCGACACCCTCAAGATCGCGGGGATGGCGACGCCCATCGGGGGGATCCTGGCGGTGGTGATCGCGTATCTCGTGACCCGCAAGCGGTTCCCGGGGCGTGGCCTCATGGACTTCCTCTCCATGCTGAACTTCGCCATCCCGGGGACCATCGTAGGGATCGGGTATATCCTCGCCTTCCACAACCCGCCGTTTCGGCTCACCGGGACCGCGGCCATCATCGCCCTGGTGTTCATCTTCCGGCGCATGCCGGTGGGGATCAGGGAGGCGGTGGCCATGCTCCAGCAGGTGGACCCCGCCATCGAGGAGGCGGCGGTGGACCTGGGGGCCGGGTTCGCGCGGGCTTTCCGGCGCATCGTGCTTCCCCTCATTTCCCCGGCGTTCATCTCCGGAATGGTCTACATCTTCGTGCGCTGTGTCACCGCCATCTCCGCCGTGGTGTTCGTGGTATCGGCCCAGTGGCAGCTCATCACCGTGGCGTTGCTGCACGAGGTCGACAATGCCGACCTGTCGCAGGCCGCCGCGTACGGCGTGGTGATCATCGTGGTGGTCCTGGGGGTGATCCTCCTCCTCGACAACGTGCTGGGGAAACTCATCCTGAGGAGGTGGCAGCGTGCCCGTTGAGGTCCGATTGCAGGGCTTGACCAAGGTGTTCCATAGCCACCGTGAGGCCGTGGTGGCCGTGGATCACCTGGATCTCGAGGTGGAGAAGGGGGAGCTCGTGACACTGCTCGGCCCCTCCGGGTGCGGGAAGACGACCACCCTGCGGCTGGTGGGGGGCTTCGAGATCCCTACCGCGGGGGAGGTCTACCTCGGGGGGAAGCGGGTCACCCACCTCCCCCCGCAGCGCCGGGACACGGCCACGGTGTTCCAATCCTACGGGCTCTTTCCCCATATGACCGTGTTCGAGAACGTGGCCTTCGGCCTGAAGGTCCGCCGCTTGCCCCGGGAGGAGGTACGCCGCCGGGTACGCGAGGCGCTGCGGCTCGTGAACCTGGAGGGCCTGGAGCGGCGCTATCCCCGGGAGCTCTCCGGGGGACAGCAGCAGCGCGTCGCCCTCTGCCGGGCCCTGGTGATCGAGCCCCGGGTCCTCCTCTTCGACGAACCGCTCTCCAACCTGGATGCCAAACTGAGGGTGGAAACCCGGGAGCAGATAAGAAAACTCCAGAAAGAACTCGGGATCACGAGCCTCTACGTCACCCACGATCAGGCCGAGGCCATGGCCATCTCCGATCGGATCGCGGTGATGAACGAGGGGAGGCTCCAACAGATAGGGCCTCCTTACGAGATCTACGCCCATCCCGCCAACCGGTTCGTGGCGGATTTCATCGGCCGGGCGAACTTCCTCCGGGCGAGGGTCGTGGGCTCGGCGGATGGAAAGCTCGCGGTGGAGCTCGCGGGCGGCGTACGTCTCGAGGTCCCGGCCGTCGCGGGGTTCGAGCCGGGGACGGAGGCCGTGGCGGTGGTGCGTCCCGAGGCAGTGGATATCCTCCCGGAGGGAGAGGGGGACGTGACCGCCACGGTGGTATTCGGCCACTACACGGGGTCCTTGGCCACCTATAAGCTCGCGTTGCCCAGCGGGGAAGATCTGGAGGTGGAGGTGTTGAGCCCTCAGGAGAAGGGGTTCCTCCCCGAGGGAACCAGGGTGGGGGTCAGGTTCCACCGCCAGAGCATCCACCTCCTCGAAGAGTGACCCCATGTCGTGCCTCCTCGTGTTCGATCTGGACGGGACCGTCCTCGAGGGCGATCACCGCCTCTCCCCCGGGGTCCATGCCGCCATGGGGAAGTTGTCGCGGCGGTTCTGGATCACCCTCGCCACCGGGAGGTCGCTTGCCTCGGCGACCCCGTTCGTGTTGACCCTAGGGATTACCCTCCCCGTGATCCTCTACAACGGCGCCGTAGTGTACGACTTCCCCACCGAGGTGGCGCTCCGCGAGCAGCGCCTCGGGGTGGAGGAGGCCCGAACGGCCTTGGCCATCACCAGGGGGTTCCCCGTGGACGTGGAGGTCTACCGTGCCATGGACGACCCCGCCCTGTACGTCGAACGGATCACCCCCCGGATAGCGCGGTTCCAGGAGAAGGAAAGCCTCCCCGCCCGCGAGGTGGGGGATCTCTCGGCCTTTTTGGACTGCCCCCCGTTGAAACTCCTCGTGCTCGGGGATCCCGGGGTTTTGGCGAAGCTGGAAGCGGAGCTGAAGCGGGGAGTGCCGGGGATCGCGGTGGTGCGGTCGGAGGTGGATTACCTGGAGATCCTCCCCTGCGGGGCGTCCAAGGGGGCGGCGCTCCGCTGGCTTTCCGAGCATCTGGGGATCCCCCGGGAGGGGGTGGTGGCGGTTGGGGATCAGCTGAACGACCTCGAGATGATCCGTTACGCCGGGGTAGGGGTGGCCATGGCCCACGGCCCGGAGGAACTCCGCCGCGCCGCCGATCTCGTGATCTCCTCCGTGGCCGAGCTCCCGCGCCTCCTCCCGCGCTGAGGGGAACGATGAGGATCGCGGTGGGAAGCGATGAGCGGACGAACCTCACCGATTTCGTCATCGGGGAACTCCGGCGTCGGGGCCACGAGGCGGTGCTTTTCGGGCCGTTGGCCGGGGAGGACCTCGAGTGGGCCGAGGTAGGTCAGCGTGTGGCGGAAGCGGTGGCCCGGGGACACTGTGACGAGGGGATCCTCTTCTGTTGGACCGGCACCGGGGCCTGCATCGCCGCCAACAAGGTCCCCGGGATCCGGGCGGCCCTGTGTGGGGACGCCGAGACGGCCCGCGGCGCCCGCCGCTGGAACCACGCCAATGTGCTGGTGATGAGCCTCCGGCTCACCTCGGAGCCGGTGGCGAAGGAGATCCTCGACGCCTGGTTCTCCACCCCATACGGGGAGGACGATTTCGACCTAAGGAACCTGCGAGTGATCGAGGAGATCGAGCGCGAGTACAGCCGGAACCCCTGAAGCCGGGATCACGCCCGGCCGGCGAGAGCGCGGGCGTGGGCGCAGCGCACGAGGAGCGTGGCGTAGGAGCCGGGGGGGAGGACGAAGGAGATCTCCAGGGCGTATCTCGCCGGGAAGAGTTCGTCATCCCGGACCGGCCCCACCTCCAGCTCCCGTGGGGTACACCAGATCGGGCGTACCGCCTTCGATAGATAAGCCCGCTCCACGATCCGCGCCTTGAGGTCCCGTGGGACGATCCCCTCCTCCGCGAGGACCTCCCGCACGATCCCCTCCCATTCGCCCCCGTACCTCGCCCGGAGATGGGGGAGGGGAAGCACCTCCCGTGCGAGCCGCGGGCGCAACCCTACGGGGACCCGGAGGGGTACGTGGAGGGGCTCCCCGGCCACCTCCACGGCGGTCGTCTCCCCGAATATGGAGAGGATCCAGCGGGAGAGGATCCGGTTCCAGAGGAGGGATTGGTACGCGGAGAGGAAGAGGGAAAGGAGCCGGGGCGGGATCAGGTTCAGGGCCTTGCGGAAATCCCGGGGATGATCCACCAGGAATGTGAGGACGCTGCGGAGGTTGGAGGGTCTGGGGGCATGCTCCAAGAGGAAGCCCCAATCGCCCCAGTGTTCCCGCGCCAAACGCTTGAACGTCCGTACTTCCTCCGGGTCGCCCCGGAGCTCCTCCGCGAGGTAGAAGCGGATGGCCCCCTCCGCATCCCGCAGGAGCACCGCCTTCCCGAGCGATCCCTCGTCCCCTAACGATCCGAACCGCTGTTCGTCGAAGTAATTGGGAAAACCTTCTTCGCCGTGGCGCATAAGTTCTCCCGCGAGTCCCTCGGCCTCATCCTCGACGAGGGCGCGGACCACGATCCGGAAGGCATTGCCCTTCAGGTCTTTGGTGGAAAGCCTCCTGGGCCCACGCCCCACCGCCTCCGCCGAGAGTCCCGGGAGTTCCACCCGGTCCCTTTTCGCTCCCCTGACGCTCGCGTACTGGATCGCCACCGCGTGGGCGTCCTTGAGGGCGGGGAAGAACACCTCCCTCGGGGAAACGCCGAGGGCCCGCGCCAGGAGGATCTGGGCGGCCATGGTGGGGATCCCCCGCTTCTCCACGCGGAAGTAAGCGTAAGATCCGGGGCCCCGGGGAAGTTCGATGCGCTCCTCCACCCGGAAATCCTCTGGGCGCGCTTTGAGCTTCATCCCCAGAGGGAGAGGATCGCCTCGATGATGAGCTTGGCGGCGGTGATGGCGGAGACCCCCGAGGGATCGAAGGGCGGGGCGAGCTCCACGAGGTCCATCCCCACCACCTGAAAGCCCCGTAGGGCGTCGAACACGTCCAGGAGCTCCCGGTATGAGAGCCCCCCGGGCTCGGGGTTGGTCACCCCGGGACAGAGGGAGGGGTCCAGGACATCCAGGTCCAGGGAGAGCCACACGGGGAGGTCCACCGCGAGCTTCCGCGGGATTTCGCCGGGGGAAGCGAAGAAGGGCTCGGAGCACTCGGGGCCGAAGAAGGAACGGGCCCCCACGATGAGGAGCCGGTCCACGGCTTCGGCCGCGCGTCGCGATACGGTGGCGTGGGAGATCCGTTCCCCCAGGTACTCGTCCCGCAGGTCGGAGTGGGCGTCGAGGATCAGGAGCTGGAGCTTCCCCAGGGCGCTCTTCGCGCCCCGGACACAGCCCAGGGTGATGGTGTGTTCGCCGCCCAGGACCACCGGGCGCTTCCCCGTCGCGATGAGCCCGGCTACCTCCCGTTCCAGTTCCCCCAGGATCTCCTCCAGGGATCGCTCCGTGTCGAGGTCGCCGAGATCGCAGAGGCCCGCCTCCGTGAGGTCCCGCCGGGAATGGAGGGAGAAGGACTCCAGGGACCAGGAGGCGTAACGGATGGCGCTCGGGGCCTGGGCCGGCCCGCCCCTGAAGGTCACGGTGCGCTCCAGCGGTACCCCCAGGATGGCCACTCGGCTTTCACTGAAGGGACGGTCGGCGGAGAGGAAGTGGAGGGGGCGGGCGCTCATGCGGGCTGGGCCCTCAGGGCCCGTGCCACGATCTCCTCCACGAACCTGGGGAGGACGAAGGCCGCCCGCCCGAGGGCGGGGGTGAAGTACACCGTCTCCAGCCCCCGCTCGGCGTAGCGATGGGCGAAGTTGGCCTCCTCCACCACGAGATCGCGCTCGCTGGCGAGGACGTACGCCCACATCCCCGAGGGGTAGACGGGGACGTAGCCGAGATAGAGCCTTACACACGGAAAAAGCTGCCCCACTTTGGTCAGGACCTCCTCCAGTTCTCGCCCCCAGTAGAAAGGGGTCCCGGCCTGCATGGCGAAGACGCCCCCCTCGGTGAGGGCGTCCCGCGCTCCCCGGAAGAATTCCGCGGTGAACAGGGCCTCGCCCGGGCCCACGGGATCGGTGGAATCCACGATCACGGCGTCGAATTCGCCCTCGTGCTCGGCGATGAACTCCTCCCCGGGGGCGATCTCCACCCGGGCACGGGGATCAGCGAAGGACCCCCGATGCACGCTCGGGAGGTGCTCCTTGGCGGCCGCGATCACCTCGCCGTCGATCTCCACGAGCCACACCTCCTCCACCGTGGGGTGCCGGAGGACCTCACGCATGGTCCCCCCATCCCCACCGCCCACGATGAGGACCTTACGCGGCGAGGGGTGAGCGAGCAGCGCGGGGTGGACGAGCATCTCGTGATAGAAAGCCTCGTCCCGCTCGGAAAGCATAACCTTCCCATCCAGCGCCATGACCCGCCCGAGATCCTCGGTCTCGGCGAGCTCCAGGCGCTGGTAAGCGGTGGTTTTCCTGACCAGCCAGCGTCTTACCCGGAAGGAGAGCTCGACCCCTTCCGTTTGCCGCTCGCTCAGCCAGTCATCGCGTCTTCCCCCGCTACTCATAACTCACTCGGGACGCAAGCCCCGCTTGATCTCCAGCACCTCCATGTGCTGGGGCCGGAAGAGGTCCTTCAGCACCTCGAGGGCCGCCTCGGGGATCGCCCGGTCCCCACAGGTGAACACGTCGAGCGCCACGTAGCCGAGCTCCGGCCAAGTATGGATGGAGATGTGGGATTCGGCGATCACGGCGACCCCGGAGACCCCGTGGGGGTTGAAGGAGTGCACGTGGACGCCTAGGTTGGTGGCCTGGGCTCGCTCCACGGCCTCCGTAAGGGCCTCCCGGATCCTCTCCGGCTCGTTCAGGTTGGCTTTGCACCCCCACATTTCGACCACCAAGTGCCTCCCGAGTGCCTTCATTCTCACCTCCTCCCCCGGGTGTTTTGGGCGCACACAAACGGCCCGCTGGGAATCGATAAGGGGTTCCCAGAGGGCCGCGCCACCTCCCGGGTGTAGTGGCCTGTTCACGAGAAATTATTTTAGAAGAAAACGCAGGCGGCGACCACACAACCGCACCGCTCCACCCGGTGCTCGGCGGCCACCACCCGGACCTCGGCGAGCTCGAGGGACCGCACCCGGAACGCCTCCTCGATCTTCGCCCGCACCTCGGCCTCGGCCTCCGCCCTGGAGCGCCCGGCCGCCTCCATCACCACCCCGAAGCCGTCCCGGGCCCGTCCGGTCCCTATCGCCACGGCGATGGTCTCCCCGGGCACGGTGGAGGACCGCTCCGCGTAGACGACGGGGACGAACGCGCCTTTGGGGAGCTCCGGCACCGCGTCGCGGAGTTCCACGTGGGGTGGGAGGATGCTCGAGACCTTGATCAGGTTGACATCGCCGATCCCCGCGGCGAGGAGGGCGTTGTCGAAGGCGTTGAGCTCCGTTCCCCCCTCGGCCGCCCCGCTCACCAGTGCCGCCTTCGTCACTTTAGTGTAGTCCCACATTTTTCCGGCTCCTCACCCGTCACGCGTTACCCGTCACCTGGCTAAGTGGTGGCGGCTTCCTCGTCGGCGAAGATGTCTCCCTCGTAGCGGCGCTCCTCGATATGGGGTCCTTCCACGACCTCTATCCGGATGAGGGCCGAGCGGTACCAGATCTCCTCCCTGCCGGGGATGCGATGCACGGGGAGGTGGGGCCAGGAGCGCATGTGATCGATGTAGGGCCAGTTGACGTAGTCGTGGAAGGCGTCACGGAGCTCGGCGATTACGGTCCCCACCTCCAAAAGGAACCGCTGGATCTCCCGCCACTTGCCGTAGGAGGCCTCGCAGTGGGTGAGGCCCAGGTACCCCGCGGCCCCGGGCCCCCTGAGCGCCGCGATCCCCCGTTCGGCAAAGACCTTAAACCCCCTGAGGGACTCGGTGGGGTCGCAGAAGAACGTGTCGAACCCCCCCTTTATCTCCGGGGGCAGGGGCTCCCGCAGATCGTGCTGTACCACCTCGATGGGAAGACCCTCTTCACGGGCGACCTCGCGGATGAAGTCCACCAGGCGCCGGTCTATCTCCAGGACCACCACCCGCTTCGGGGCCCGGGTGAGGGCGGCGGCCACCGATACGAGGTCGTCGTCGCCGAGGACGATGAGCTCCTTCCCATGGAGGTCCCCCCGGGACCACATGAACGCCGCTCGGTGGAGGGTGGTCTCCTCGGTGACGTACCCCTGGTCGTAGTCCTGGATGGCCTCGGGGCGGTTACGGGCGATCTCCTTGAATTTCCCGGCGATCCCCTCCACCGGGCCGAGGACCGTGCCGCGGCCGCCGCAGTGGGGACACTTGAGCTCGAGGCGCGGCCCGATCCCGAGGCTTTCCGCGGTTTCCCTGCCCTTCTCCGTGAGTACGAGACGGCCGCCGTCCCAATCGAGGAGGCCACCGTCCTTCAGGGCGACGAGGACCCGCACCAGGGCCATCACGGGCACCTGGGAGAGGTCGATCACGCGCCAGATGTCCTCCGAGGCGAGGAGGGCCGAGAGCGTCCGTTCGACGTCCCGCTCCGCGATGGGGACTTTGGCGCCCTTCCGTGCCCGCTCGACGATCTCCTTCAGCGTCAAGGCCACACCTCCTGTCGCGTTATCTCTCCGGATGGAGGGGGCAAAGGATAAACCATTTTTGTTCTTTTTTCAGCCGGCCTGTGTGAACGGTTGACGCGGGGGAGGTCGTGATATATATTGGGCCCCAAATGGGGCCTAAGGCAGTTCGCCGATATTTAATGCCTGTGCGCCGCGGCGCCTGACCCCTGGGTCGGAGGCCCCGGTCCCGCTGTTCCATTCCCACCTTGAATTCC
>JAJRVI010000202.1 GCA_024277405.1 Fidelibacterota bacterium | reverse complement strand
GCCTTCGGCGAGGAAGAGGGCGTGGAAGGCCTCGAGCACGGCCCGGTGGTGCCCGGGGATGAGGACGTGGTGGTTTCCCAGTGGTTCCCGGAGGAGCTTCCGCAACGCCCCCTTCGGCGCCTTGAAAACGACCTGGGTGCGGCAGAGGTCCTCCCTCCCCACCTCCTCCGGGAGCACCGAGCCGTCCACGAAGAACCCCCGTTCAAGCCTTTTTCCACCGAGGCGCACCAGGGTGTAGGGTCCCTTGCGAAGCCTCCCCGCCACCGCGAGGCCCGTTCCCGATTCGAAATGGGACCTGAGGCTATAGCCCTCCACCAGGGAGAGGGGGACGGTGCAGTGGGCGAGGATCACCCGCTCCCCTTTGGGATCGACGTCCGCGGGGTTCGCCAGGAAGCCCGGCCCGCCGGTGAGGGCATGGGCACACATCAGCGCCACCAACGCGGCGATGTCCCCCTCGCAGCCGGACGGGGTCCCCTCGGAGGAAAGCCTGGCCAGGGCCCAACAGGCGGTCATCTTCCTCGTCAGGAGGCCGAAGCAAGCGATGGTGAAAGCATCGAGGCCTTGCTCATGGACGATCCGCCGCAGGGAACCGTACACCCCCGCCCCCATACGGAGCTCTTCCTCGCCGGGCTCGACCCGCTCCCCGGAGGGGAGATCCTTCGCGGGGAGCGGTTCCACCCCCTCGAGGGGGATCTCCACGAAGGAGAGCCCGAGCTTCCCCTCGAGGGCCGGGAGGTCGGGGACGCTTGCCACGAGCCACGGCGATGGCTTCCCGATGATCCCCACGCGCTTTCCCCGGAACCACCGGGCCAGACCCGCGACGCGGACGAGGAGCTCCAGGCGCTCCGGGGCCTCGCGATCCCCCAGGTGGACGAGCTCCGTCCTCACCCCCCGTTCCCTCAGCGCCGCCACCGCCTCCAGGGCCGCGGGGAGCGAGTTATGCCCCGGGTGGGAGAGGACCACGAGCGGCCCCGCGCGTCCCTCGGCCACGCGCAGGAGCTCGTGCTCGGTCCCCCCGGTGAGGAGGAGTACGAACCCAAGGGGTTCGTCCCGGACTTCCTCCGCCTCCGCGCCCCGGAATCCCCTCGCCGGCAACTCCCATCGGTGGAGGACCTCCGCGGCGATACGATCACGATCCCCGTGCAGGGGCGAGCCGAGGACGAGGAGCGGGATGAGGGTCACCAAGACCGCCTTTCCAGGGGATCCTTCCAAGCGAAGCGCAGGGTGGGGACGCGACGGAGGTTTATCCGGTGGGCGAGTTCTGTGCGGAGGAACCCCGCGTCCTTGGCGAAAGCTGCGAGGATCTCCTCCCGCCTTCTCACATCCCCGGTGAACACGTACACCGTGGCCCGCTGGCCGTTGGCGGAGAGCTCCACCCCCACGATATCCGGGAGCGTGCGCTTGAGGACGGGGTCCTTGGCCTCGGTGGCGATGATATTGGAGAGTTCCCGCTGGATTTCGGCTTCTATCCGCGCCTTCGTGCGGGGGTTCATCACAACACCTCCACTCTGTGATCCTCCACATAGAAGTCCCGCGAGCTCCCCAGCCTCTCGAGGATCTCTTCCATTATCCCGTCGGCGTAGGCCCCGTCGCTGGAAACGTTGGCCAGCGCGAGAATCACGAGATCGCGCTCGTCGGAGGGGATCTCGGCCACGGAGACGTTGAACTGGCGGCGCAATCGCACGATCAAGCCGTCCACTACCGAACGGCGTTCCTTGATACTCGCGACCCGGTAGAGCCTGAGCCGCACCTCCAGGAGCCTTATGTGCATTTCCACCGGCCACGCGCCGTGCGCGTCATCGTCTCATGCGGGCTGGATCACCTTGACCTCGTAGACTTCGAGGATGTCGCCGGGCTTAACCTTGTCGAAGTCCTTGATGCGGATGCCGCACTCCTGCCCCTCCTTCATCTCCTGTACGTCCTGGGCGAAGTGCTTCAAGGAGGCGATCTCGCCGGTGAAGATCTCCTCCCCGTCGCGGAGCACCTTGACCCTCCCGTTCCGGATCACCTTCCCGGAGCGCACGCGACAACCGGCCACCACCCCCACGCCGGAGACCTTGAAGGTGCGCAGCACTTCGGCCTCGCCCACCTTGGTCTCCACGTACTGGGGACCGAGGAGGCGCTTGCCCGCCCGCTCGATGTCCTGGATGAGGTCGTAGATGATCTCGTAGGTCCGCACGGGGACACCGTACTGCTCGATGGCCCTTTTGGCCTTGGGGTCGACCCTGACCCCGAAGCCCACCACCAGCGGTTCCCCCTCCTCCACCGATGCGGCGAGGAGGATGTCGGATTCGGTTATGGGCCCGACCCCGGCGTGGAGGAGTTCGATATCCACGTTCTCGATCTGGATCGTCCCGAGCTCCAGCTTCGCCGCCTCCAACGCCCCCACGCTGGAGGCCTTGAGCACCAACTTCAGCCGTTTCTTCTCCTTCTGGGCGAACAGCTCCTCGAACGTGCGGGGGAACCGGGCCTCCGGGGGCTTACGCTGGGCCTCGCGGCGCTCGGACACGATCTTCTCCGCCTCCTTTGGGCTCTTGACCCGCTCCACGCGCTCGCCGGGCTGGGGGACATCGGAGAGGCCCAGGATCTGAGCGGGCATCCCCGGGGTCGCCTCCTTGATCTGCTTGCCCTGGTGGTCGACCAGCGCCCGCACCCGTCCCCAGGTCGTCCCCACCACGATCACGTCCCGGATCCGGAGGGTCCCGTTCTTCACGATGGCCGTGGCCACGGGTCCCCTCGCGGGATCGAGGTGGGACTCGATCACCCAGGCCTCGAGCTCCCCATCGGGATCGGCCCGGATGTCCTGGAGGTCCGCCACGAGGAGGATCATCTCCAGGAGCTCGTCCACCCCGTCCCCCTTGAGGGCGGAGATGGGGACCATGATGGTGTCGCCGCCCCACTCCTCGGGGACGAACCCCATATCGGCGAGCTGCTGGCGTACCTTGTCTGGGTTGGCGTTGGGCTTGTCGATCTTGTTGATGGCCACGATCATGGGGACCCCGGCGGCCTTGATGTGGTCGATGGCCTCCACGGTCTGGGCCATGACCCCGTCGTCCGCGGCCACCACGAGGATGGCGATGTCGGTGACCTGGGCGCCGCGGGCGCGCATGGCGGTGAACGCCCGGTGGCCCGGGGTGTCGATGAAGGTGATGGTCCGGCCGTTGTACTCCACCTGGTAAGCCCCGATGGACTGGGTGATCCCTCCGGCCTCGCGCTCGGCCACCTTGGTCTTGCGGATCGTGTCGAGGAGGGTGGTCTTCCCATGGTCGATATGCCCCAGCACCGCCACCACGGGCGGCCGGGGCAACCCCTTCTTCTCCTCCTCCGGTTTCTCTGGCTCGGGTTCCCCCACGGGGGCGGCTTCCTCCTCCGCCGTGGGGGCCGCCGACGGGGCCCCGGGTTCGGCGCCCTTCTTCCCAGCGTGTTCGAGGAGCAGGTCTTTTATGACTTGGGCCTCTTCCTCGCTCACGGTGCTCACAGCCCGGAGTCCCTCCATGCCGAGCTCCTCCAGGACTTTGAGGAGCTCACGGGAGGTTATCCCCAACTCACGCGCTATCTCGTAGACCCTTTTCCTCGCCAACGGCCGTTCCCTCGCTTTCCCGTGTCCGGCGTCCCTCAACGGGGCGTGAGCCGCCACCGTCCCTTGCGGCGGCGCCGGGCGATCACCGCTCGCCCTCCGGGGGTGCTCATGCGCGCGAGGAACCCATGGGTGCGCTTACGACGCCGACGATGCGGTTGATATGTGCGCTTCGGCATTTACACCTCCTCGCAGGAATGCTCCCGGGATTTTGCCCGTTTGGGCCCATATTTGCAAGTCTTTTCGCTTCTTTTGGCGTAAAGCCCTAAAGCTCCAGCTCGGGGGTGAGGAGGCGGCGCGCTGTGGCCCACTTGCGCCGGCAGATGGGGGGGAGCTCACCGTGGCGTTCCCACCACGCACGGAGGAAACGCACGGCCGCCTCCTCGGCGGGATATCCCCAGCCGAAGTCCCCGTACCGCCGTCGCAGGTACATCACGTAGGCATCCCGGGTCACCTTGGCGAGCAGGGAGGCCGCCCCTACCACGGGGAAGTCACGGTCCGCTTTGGGCACGACGATGGTCTCCCCTGGCTCCGCCCCCGCGAGAGCGCACCTCGACCGGAGCCTCTCCACGAGCCCGGGGATCGCCCGCGGGGAGACGGGCGCATCGAGGACGAGCACCTGTGGCCTGAGACGGCGGACGATCTCCACCGCGGCCGTGAGCTCGAGCTCGGTGAGGCTCTTCTCATCTATCTCCCGAGGGTCTATGAGCCGGACCCGCGCGCCCAGCAACAGCCCGCGCAGCCCGAGGAGGACCTCTTTACGCTTTTCCCGGGGGATCCCCTTTGAATCGAACGCCCCCGCCTCCCGCAAGCGCCCGAGATCCTCCTCGGCCACGAGGACACCCGCCACCACCAAGGGACCGAGCAGGGCCCCCCGGCCGGCCTCGTCTATCCCCAGAACCTTTACGGCCACCAGCCCCAAGGGGGTCGGTAGTGGCGGCGGGCCTGCCACCACCGCACCAATCCCGGCGTCACCCACCTCCGCTTGAGGGGGAAGACGAGGAGGACCCCGGTGAGGAAGCCCCCGAGGTGGGCGAACCACGCCACCCCGCCCAGGTCGATCATGCTGATGCTGCCCAGGGCCGAAAAGAGCTGGATGAAGAACCAGAAGCCCAGGAAGAGGACGGCGGGGAGCTCCATGAAGTAGTAGAAGAAAAAGAACGGGACGAGCGTGAGGATCCGGGACCAGGGGAAGAGGACGAGGTACGCGCCCATAACCCCGGAGATGGCCCCCGAGGCCCCCACCATGGGGATGAGGGAGTTGGGGGCCACCGCCATCTGGGTGAACGCCGCCCCCAGGCCGCACAGGATGTAAAAGAGCACGAAGCGGCCGCTCCCCATGGCCCATTCCACGTTGTCGCCGAAGAGCCACAGGTACCACATGTTCCCGATGAGATGGAACCACCCCCCGTGGAGGAACATGGAGGTAAGCACCACCAGGAAGATGGGGATGGGGATGGTGGGGGGGAGGTCCTTCCCCGACCAGAATTCGGCCGGGACCAGCCCCCACTGGATGATGAAGTAATCCCGCTCGGAGATGGGAAAGTGATCCGCCCGGGCCCCGAATATGCGGAAGAAGATGCTCTCCTTCGTCCACGGCGGAAGCCTCCCGAATTCCTCGTACCAGGGGAGGAGGTTCACGAAACGCACGTCGTTGGGGGAGTGGGCGAGCTCGACGAAGAATACCAGGACGTTTAAGGCGATGAGGGCGATCACCACATAGGGCGTTTTCCAACGGGGCTGCGAATCCCTAAGCGGGAACAATTTCCATCACCACCGAGGATTTTACCGGCCCGGGAGGTGGCGAGCTAGAAACGAGGGGATTCCCAACGGTGAACCGGGCGCGGGGTCCGGTCCATGATGTCGGAACGCAACAGCCGTATCACCGCCCAGATCACGAACGATCTCTCCCACCAAGACCGTATCAGGTCCTCCCCTTGTGGCGTGGCCCACGGGAGCCGGGCGAGCCAGGGGAACGCGGCGAACAGGGCCCCCTGCAGTTGGGGAAGGTACAGGAGAAAGAGGGAGAAGAGGAGGCCCGCGGTCACGTATCGCCGGGCCCTGTCCCAGGAGAGCCCGGGGCCCTGCCCCCTCCACAGGGAGCGCGCCGAGTTCACGAGGGCCCACAGGGCCATGAGACCCCAGAAGGTCCCCACCGAGAGAGGAGGATTCGCAGCGAGGGAGGTATCGGTGAGCAGATACAGGATGAAGAGCGAACATCCCATGACCTTCGCCGTCATGCGCAGGAACCGCATCCACACCGCTCCCAAAATATTTTTGTAATAGAGATCGGGGATCGCCGTCAAGGGACGCCGCCCTCCCCGGG
>JAJRVI010000201.1 GCA_024277405.1 Fidelibacterota bacterium | reverse complement strand
TTGGGTTAATTTCGCTGGCGTCATAATTTTCCATAATTTTCCTCCATTCCCCTCTTTATCTCCACGGGATTCAGCGAAAGGTATAACCTCTGCAGCCGTTGCCTCTTTTCCTCCCGGACCTCCGGCCGCTCCAGCACCCCCAGCTCCGGTATATCTCCCTTAACAACTTCCGCTTCCTTTTCCCCTCGTAGCGGTCGTACCCGATCAGTTGACGTACCGCCCCCCAATTCTTCTGTTCTATGTGGGCTTGGTCGTTCTTCCGGTACGGCCGGCACCAGGTGAACTCCACCCCTCCCTTCCGGCACCACGCGAGAAGATGGCCGTTGAGGAACGCCGAATCGTTGTCGGAATCTATCCCCAAAAGGGAGAAAGGCAGCCTTCCCTTCACCTCCTCCAGGGCCCGGGTCACTTCTTCCCGGCCCCGGTTCCAGATGGCCACCGGTTCACGCCAAGAAGTGGCGATGTCCACCACGTTCAGGGTGTGGAGGCATTACCCTTTGGCACTTGTGCCACAATGGCTACCAGAACGAGCCCCACGTACCCAGATCTCACCCGCTTTCCCATCCTACCCGCGCCGGGATCTTCCCTTTGAGCTGCCGCGCCGCCCGGGGAGCGGGAGCTTTGCGTGTCGGTTCAGGCCTCACCAACCTCAAGATCCGGTCCACGGTGGCCGGGCTCATCCCCGAAAGAAGCTCCTTCACCTCGGGCCTCAGCTTGGGTTCCCCACAGCGCTCCAGGACCTCCAGGAACTCGGCCATGAATGCAGCCAACCTCTTGGAGCACAGCCGCCCGGAAAGCTCCCATACCTCCGCCAGTGCCACCCGCACCCCGTTGGTGTAGGTCCGGGGACGGCCCCGCCGGCCCCTCCCTCTGGGTCTCCGGCAGAGAGCGCGGATGAGGGATTTGCGGTGGTAGCCGGTGAGGTGTTCCAACTCATCCAAGATCCTCTTTTTTCTTTGCGGGAAGCGCGCTTGTACCGCGGACGCCATGCCCTGATCAACTCCGCGATGCTCTTTCGTGTCAACTGTGCCTCCTAAAAAGTAACTTAATTTCGATGAACCTTGTCTCCCCTCGGTAACATTTTCAACGAGGCACATCGTCTCGTTGACAAGGGAGGCGGTTCGGTCGTATATAGGAAGTGCCCGTTATGGCGATACCGAGTCCCGTCGCAGCGAGTGGTGCGTGGTGGGACGGGTATTATTTTCCCGGTGGGGTTTAGTGTGACCTCGTGAGAGGTCGCATTAAACCCCTGGAGGTCGGGGCCGAAAGGCCCCGACCTTTTTTGTTGGGGGTGATAGATGCTCGAGGAATTGCGTAGGGAGCTCGAGGAGATCGATCGCAGGATCCTGGCGCTTCTCTCCCGCCGTGCCGAGGTCGCCCTGCGCATCGGGCGTGTGAAGTCGAGGAACGGGCTTCCCGTGCATCTGCCCCGACGCGAAGAGGAGGTGATCGCCCGGGTCGTGCGGGCGAACCCCGGTCCCCTGGGGCCGGATGCGGTGGAGCGGATATTCCGGCGGATCATCGCCGAGACCCGTCGGCTCGAGGAGGAGGTGGTGGGGAATGATTGTGGTCATGCGCCCCGGGGCCACACGGGAACAGATTGAGGCGGTGACGGAGCGGCTCCTCGCCCTGGGGTTCAAAGTGCACTTCTCCCGGGGGGTGGACTACACCATCCTGGGAGCGATCGGCGACAAACGGGGGATCGACCCCCGGGAACTGGAGGTGTTGGATGGGGTTCAGCAGGTAATCGAGGTCAGTGTTCCCTACAAGCTGGCGAGCCGGGCATTTCATCCCCTGAATTCGGTGGTTGAGCTGGGTACGGTCACCATCGGTGGGGATGAGATCGTGGTGATGGCCGGCCCCTGTGCGGTGGAGAGCCCGGAGCAGATCAACGCCATCGCCGCGGCCGTGGCCCGGGCGGGCGCCCGGGTCCTGCGGGGAGGGGCATTCAAGCCCCGCACCTCCCCCTACAGCTTCCAGGGCCTGGGGAAGGAGGGGCTGAAGCTCCTGAGGGAGGCGGCCGACGCCCACGGGATGCTCGTCGTCACCGAGGCCATGGATGCGTCACAGGTGGAGGTCGTCGCCCGCTACGCCGACATCATCCAGATCGGCGCCCGGAACATGCAGAACTTCGTCCTCCTGCGGGAGGCCGGCCGGGCCGAGGTCCCGGTGCTCCTCAAGCGGGGGTTCTCCGCCACCATCAAGGAGTTCCTCATGGCCGCGGAATACATCATGTCAGAGGGGAACGAACGGGTGATCCTCTGTGAGCGCGGCATACGCACCTTCTCCGACTTCACCCGCTTCACATTGGACCTCGCCGCCGTGCCGGTGTTGAAGAGGGAGACACACCTCCCGGTGATCGTGGACCCCAGCCATGCCACCGGGCGGCGGGACATGGTGATCCCCCTGGCCCGGGCGGCCATCGCCGCCGGGGCGGACGGGGTGATGGTGGAGGTCCATCACCGTCCAGAGGAGGCCCTGAGCGATGGCCCTCAGGCGTTGCTTCCGGAGCAGTTCGCCCAGCTCATGCGGGAGCTCGCCCCCATCGCCCAGACCATCGGCCGATGCCTCGGCGGGGGAGAAAACCATGGACCCGGGATTTCCACGTAGGATCACGATCATCGGCCTCGGGCTGATGGGGGGATCTCTGGCCCTGGCCACCCGCTACGCCCTCCCGGAGGTGGAGGTCGTGGGGGTGGACTTCCCCGAGGTCCTGGAACTGGCCCGGGGGAAGGCCGTGCACCGGGCCTTCCCTCCGGGGGAGCTCCCCGCCGCCGTGGCGGACGCCGAGGTCGTGTTCCTCGCGACCCCGATCCGAGCCATCTTGGAGCTCATACCCCGGGTATCCCGGCACATGCGGGTGGGGGCCGTCCTCACCGACCTCGGATCCACCAAGGCTGAGATCTGCCGGGTCGCCCGGGAACACGTCCCGCCGGGGATCCGCTTCGTGGGCGGGCACCCCCTCACCGGGGCCGAGGGCAAGGGGTTCAGGGCCGCGGACCCGTTCCTCTTCCAGAACGCGGTCTATGTGTTGACCCCCTTCCCCGGAACCGAACAGGCGGCCTCGCGACTCAGGGGCTTCCTCGAGGCCCTGGGGGCGATCGTGGTGGAGATGGCGCCGGAGGCCCACGACGAGGTGGCGGCCTACGTGAGTCATCTGCCGCAGCTCGTCGCCGTGGCCCTGGTGAACTTGGTGGGGAGGCGCGAGGGGTGCCTGGAATTCGCTGCCGGGGGCTTGCGGGACCTCACCCGCATCGCCTCCTCCCCTTACGGGATATGGGCCGACATCCTGGCGACGAATGTCGACAAGGTGAGGACGGCCCTCGAGGAGTTCCTCGAGGAGCTCTCCCGGCTGAAGCGGGGGCTCGGGCGGGGGTTGGAGGAGGAGTTCGCCCGTGCCAACCGCCTGCGGGCGGCGATCCCCCGGCGGGCCAAGGGCTTCCTGGGGGACCTCCCTCGGATCAGGGTGCGGCTCCCCGACCGGCCGGGGGCCCTGGCCGCGGTGACGGGGGCCCTGGGGGAGGCGGGGATCAACATCAAGGACGTGGAGCTCTTGCGGGTGCGGGAGGATATCGGGGGCACGTTCCAGATCTATCTCGGCACCCGGGAGGATGCGGAACGGGCGGCCGGGGTGCTCGCGGGGATGGGTTACGAGGCGGAGGTGGTGGACTGATGGAGGCGCGTGTGCGGGGGGCGGGGGCGCTCGGGGGAGAGGTCCGGGTCCCGGGGGATAAATCCATCTCCCACCGGGCCCTGTTCCTGGGAGCGTTGGCCCAGGGGGAGACCGAGATCCAGGGCCTCTCCCCGGCCGCCGATGTGGAGAGCACCGCCCGGTGCCTCCGGGCTCTGGGGGTGGAGATATCCCCCGCTGGGGATGTGGTGGTGGTCAGGGGCGCGGGCCCGGAGGGCCTCGCCCCGCCCCGGGCTCCTCTGGATTGTGGGAACTCGGGGACGACCATGAGGCTTTTGTGCGGGGTCCTCGCGGGGAGGCCCTTCGAGGCGGTGCTGGTGGGCGATGATTCCCTCTCCCGCCGCCCCATGCGGCGGATCATCGAGCCCCTCTCCCGCATGGGGGCGGAGATCGCCGGCCGGGAGGGGGAGTACCCTCCCCTGCGGATCCGGGGCGGGGGGCTCCGCGGGATCTCCTACGAGCTCCCCGTGGCCAGCGCCCAGGTGAAGTCCGCCATCCTCCTCGCCGGCCTCCAGGCCGACGGGGAGACGGAGGTGGTGGAGCCGGCGCCCTCCCGGGACCACACCGAGCGGATGCTCTCCTACCTCGGCGCGGAACTCGAGCGGGAGGGCCTCAGGGTCCGGATCGTCCCCGGGGAGCTC
This sequence comes from Fidelibacterota bacterium, assembly GCA_024277405.1. Lineage (GTDB taxonomy): Bacteria > Bipolaricaulota > Bipolaricaulia > Bipolaricaulales > Bipolaricaulaceae > UBA3571. The sequence continues at coordinate 2,668 of JAJRVI010000201.1, read as the reverse complement.
CGGGCTCGGCCCATTACGGTCCCCGGGGATTTCTCCTCCGCCGCGTTCCTCATCGCCGCGTGCGCCGCCCGCTCCGGGTGCTCTCTCCGGATCCGAGATGTGGGTGTGAACCCCACCCGCATCGGATTCCTGGACGTCCTCCGGGAAATGGGGGCCGATGTGGAACTCCTGGGAGAGGCCGAGGTCAACGGGGAGCCGGTCGCCGATATCCTCGTCCGGGGCCGGGAGCTCCGCGCGGTCGAGGTCCGGGGCGAGCTCATCCCACGGCTCATCGACGAGCTGCCGGTGCTCGCTGTGCTCGCCACCCAGGCGGAGGGGACGACGGTCATCCGGGATGCTCGAGAGCTCCGGGTCAAGGAATCCGACCGGATCGCCGCCATGGTGGAGAACTTGCGGCGCCTGAGGGCAGAGGTGGAGGAGTATCCCGACGGGATGGAGATCCGGGGGCCGTGCCGGTTGCGTGGTACAAGGCTCCGGGGGTGCCACGACCATCGAGTCGTCATGGCCTGTGCGGTGGCCGCTCTCTACGCAGAGGGGGAATGCGTGATCGAGGGCGCGGAGTGGGCCGCGATCTCCTTCCCCGGCTTCTTCCGCACGTTGGAGGTGATCCGCCGTGACGGACAGCCGTACCCGGCTCCTGGGGCTCATCGGGGACCCGGTGGAGCACTCCCTTTCCCCCCACCTCCATTCCTTCCTCCTCGAACGGGCGGGGCTCAATTACCGCTACCTCGCGTTCCGCGTGTCCCGGGATGCCCTGGGGGATGCCCTCGCCGGGATGCGGGCCCTGGGGATCCGGGGCCTCAACGTGACCATCCCCCACAAGGAGGCCGTGGTCCCGCTGTTGGACCGGCTCTCCCCCGAAGCGGAGGCCATCGGGGCGGTGAACGTGATCGTGAACGAGGACGGGACGCTCGTGGGCGCGAACACCGATACCTGGGGATTCCTCAAGCCCCTGGAGATCCGGGGGATCCCGGTGCGCGGCGGGCGGGCGGTGGTGGTCGGGGCCGGGGGCGCCGCGGCCGCGGTGGCCTACGCGCTGCTTTCCGCCGGAGCGGAGGTCGCCATCGTCAACCGCACCCCGGAACGTGCCCGCGAGCTCGCCCGCAGGCTCTCCCGGTTCGGCCCCGTGGGGGCTGCGCCCGTGGAGGCGTTGCCCGGACTGGTTCGGGAGGCCGGCCTCCTCGTGAACGCCACCCCGGTGGGGATGTGGCCCCGCACGGAGGGCTCCCCGGTTCACCCTTCCCTCCTGCGGGAGGGCCTCACCGTGTACGACCTCGTCTACAACCCCCCCGAGACCCGGCTCCTGGGGGAGGCCCGGGCCCGGGGGTGCGCGGTGATCGGCGGCCTGGAGATGCTCGTGTGGCAAGGGGTTAGGGCCTTGGAGATCTGGACCGGCGCCCGCTTCGGGGAGGAGGAGGTGCTCGCGGCGATGAAGCACGTGGAGGGGGTGCTCCGTGGGTAGGCTGCGGTGGCTCACGGCGGGGGAGTCCCACGGCCCAGCCCTGGTCGCGATCCTCGAGGGGATCCCGGCCGGGCTCCCACTTTCGCCGGAGGATATCGATCGGGAGCTCGCGCGACGCCAGCGGGGACACGGTCGGGGCGGACGGATGGCGATCGAGCACGACCGGGCCGAGATCCTCGCCGGCGTGCGCTGGGAGAGGACCACGGGTGCCCCCATCGCGGTTCGGATAGCGAACCGGGATTGGGGTAACTGGCGGGGGATCATGGGCCCCACCGGCGGTCCCCCCGCGGACTACCGCCCCGTGACCGTGCCCCGGCCGGGACACGCCGACCTCGCCGGACACCTGAAGTACGGCCACCGGGATCTCCGCGACGTCATCGAGCGCGCCAGTGCCCGGGAGACCGCGGCCCGGGTAGCCCTGGGGGCGGTGGCCAAGCGCCTCCTGCGGGAGCTTGGGGTAGCGATCGCGAGCCACGTCGTCTCCATCCACACCGCGGAGGCCGAGGTGGACGTCCTCTCCCTCGGGCTATCGGCGGAGGAGATCAACGCCCGGGCGGACCGGTCCCCCGTGAGGTGCCTGGATCCCGATGCGGAACGGGAGATGGTGGCCCGGATCGACGCCGCGCGGGCCGCGGGGGACACGGTGGGGGGCATCTTCGAGGTCATCGCCCTCGGGGTTCCCCCGGGGCTCGGGAGCTATGTCCAGTGGGACCGGAGACTGGACGGGAGGCTCGCGTGGGCCCTGATGAGCATCCCCGGGATCAAGGGGGTGGAGATAGGCCTCGGGTTCCGCGCCGCCCGGGTACGCGGCTCCGAGGCCCACGACGAGATCTTCCGGGACGAGGGCGGGGGATTTCGGCGCGGGACGGACCGAGCCGGGGGGCTCGAGGGAGGGGTGACCAACGGGAAGCCCGTGGTCATCCGGGCGGCGATGAAGCCTATCCCCACCCTCGCCAAGCCCCTGCGTTCCGTGGACCTCGAGACAGGGGAGGAGGTCCCCGCCCACCGGGAGCGGTCGGACGTGTGCGCGGTTCCCGCCGCGTCCGTCGTGGGCGAGGCCATGGTGGCCTTGGTATTGGCCGACGCCGTCCTCGAGCGCTTCGGCGGCGACACCCTTGAAGCGCTCAAATCAGGAATGGGATCTTGATGCCAAACGAAGCCTTGTTCCCTTGCCACGGAGTTATCCCGTGTCCGAGGAGGGCGTGA
>JAJRVI010000200.1 GCA_024277405.1 Fidelibacterota bacterium | reverse complement strand
TGATCTTCGCCCACGAGGTGGCCCATCAGTGGTGGTACGCCCAGGTGGGGAACGACCAGGTGCGGGAGCCGTGGGTGGATGAGGCCCTGGCCACCTACACCTCGGGGCTCATCATGGAGGAATGGGGCTTGTTCCCCGAACTCCTCGATTATTGGAAGGGCTCTTACGAGCGCGGCCGCTCCCGGAACCCCGGAGCCACCCCTTTCGATCCCCTGTGGAAGTTCCCCGAGGGGGAGGGATATGGGGGGATCGTCTACTCCGGCGGGGCCCTGTTCTTCCTCGATCTGGAGGCGGCGATGGGGCGGGATCAGCTGCTCGATGCCCTGCGGCGCTACCTCGGCGAATATCGCTGGCGGATCGCGACCGGGGCTGATCTCCTTCGGGTCCTGGGGGAGGCCGGGGGCCCGGAGGCGGCGGGGATCATCCGGAGGTGGCGCCGAGGCGGGCGGCCCTGAGCTGGCCGCAGCCCGCCTGGATCCTCACCCCCCTGGAGTACCGCACGGTCACGTCGATTCCCCGCCGAAGCAGTTCCCGCTTGAACGCTTCCACCCTACGAAGCGGCGGCCGCTTGAAGGGGAGCCCCGGCGCGGGGTTGAAGGGGATCAGGTTCACGTGGGCGAGCCGGCCCCGCAGAAGCCCGGCCAGCGCCCGGGCCGCCGCCGGCGAGTCGTTCACCCCGGAGAGGAGCACGTACTCGTAGGTGACGCGGCGCTTGGTGGCGCGCACATACTCCTCGGCCGCCGCGAGGACATCGGCGATGGGGTATTTCCGGGCCGCGGGGACGAGCTCCGCCCGCAGGTCGTCCCAGGGAGCATGGAGGGAGATGGCGAGGTTGAGCTGGAGCCCCTCCTCCGCCAACCGCAGGATCCCGGGGACGATCCCCACGGTGGAGACGGTGAAGCGACGGGCGCCCAGGTTCAGCCCCCAGGGATGGTTCAGGTTCCGGATGGCCTTGAGGGTGGCATCGTAGTTGAGGAAGGGCTCCCCCATCCCCATGAGCACCACGTGGGTGACCCGCTGCCCCTCCGCCTTCAGCTTCGCCGCGAAGAAGAGGACCTGGAGGGCGATCTCCCCCGGGGAGAGGTCCCGGCGGAACCCTGTCCTCCCCGTGGCGCAGAAGGCACAGCCGATGGGGCAGCCCACCTGGGTGGAGATGCAGACGGTGCGGCGGTCGTCCTCTCGCATGAGTACCGTCTCTATGGCCTCCCCGTCCCGGAGGGTGAGGAGGACCTTCTCGGTCCCCTCCTCGGCGTCCATCAGGGTGGCCCCGGGGGTCGCGGCCCCGATCACGAACTCCCGGGAGAGCTGCTCCCGCAGGGATACCGGGAGGTTGGTCATCGCGGAAAAATCGCGTACCAGGTGTTTCCACGCCCACTCGAACACCTGGCGCGCCCGGTAGGGGGGCTCGCCCATGGAGACGAGGTGCTCCCGGAGTTCCGCGGGGGTGAGATCGAGGAGTTCCCGCATAGCCCCGTGACATTATAGCTCCGGCCTCGTCCCCATCCGGTGATTGCCACAACGGGGCACGGGCGGTAGAATATTTGTACGGACAACCGGTCAATTATGGAGACCAAACTCTACCTCCGCGTCAAGGACTGGCTTCGCGCGGCCATCGAGAAGGGCGATTATCGCCCCGGCGACCGCATCCCGTCGGAACACGAGCTCATGAGACGCTTCGGGGTCTCCCGTTCCACCGTCCGCCACGCGATCTCGGAGCTGGTCCTCGAGGGATGGCTCTACCGGGTCCAGGGGAGCGGCACCTACGTAGCCCGCCCCAAATACCGCCAGACCCTCTCGCGGCTCACGAGCTTCACCGAGGACATGCGCCTCTTGGGCCTCACGCCCCGCGCGAAACTCCTCCTCTGCCGTGTCGAGGGAGCGGACGAGCCGATCGCCGCGGCCCTCTCCCTGACCCCGGGGGAAGAGGTGATCCGCATCGAGCGCTTGCGGTTCGCCGACGATGAGCCCATGGCCCTCAATACCTCCATCCTCCCCCGCCGCCTCGTTCCGGGACTCGAGGAAGTGGATCTGGAGAAGGGATCCCTCTACGAGGTCCTCGAGAAGCGTTATGGACTGATCCTCTCCCGGGCGGCGCAAACGCTGGAGCCGGCGTTGGCCGACGCCTATGCGGCCGAGCTCCTCGGCGTCCCGGTGGGTGCTCCCCTCCTCCTCGTGGAGGGGGTGGTCTACCTCAAGAACGGCACCCCGGCCGAATGGGTGCGGATCCTCTACCGGGGCGATCGCTACAAGTTCCACATCGTGGCGGTGCGGTGATGGAAGGGAGGTGGGAGACGGGAAAAGCACGGTCGGTCCTTTTGCGGAAATTCTAAATTAAGGAGGGAGGTATGGCGCGCAGAGTCCTGTTCTGCGGTATTCTGTTCGCGTTCCTCGGGATGTTGGCTTTTGGGCAGGAGATCCCCCGGGAGCGGACCCTGATCATCGCCACCGGGTTGCAGCCCTCCACCCTGGACATCGGCGTGGGGTACGAGGCCGCGGCCATCAACGTGAACCTGGTGGTCTACGAGCGCCTCGTGCGCTATAAGCCCGGCTCGGTGGAGGTGGAGCCGGAGCTCGCCGAATCGTGGGAGGTCTCGCCCGACGGCAAGGTCTGGACCTTCAAGCTGCACCCGGGGATCGTGTTCCACGACGGCACCCCCTGTGACGCTGCGGCGGTGGCCTTCAGCTTCCAGCGGGCGATCTCCATCAACCTCGGCCCCGCCTGGATGTTCGAGCCCATCGAGAAGGTCGAGGCGGTGGATGATCTCACCGTCCGGTTCACCCTCAAGCGGCCTTACCCCGAGTTCCTCCAGGTTCTGGCCAATATCTTCGGCACCGGGATCGTCTCCCCCGCCGCGGTCAAGGCCCATGCCACCGAGGATGACCCCTGGGCCCAGGAGTGGTTGAGCAGCCACATGGTGGGCACCGGCCCGTATAAGTTCGTGGAGTGGGTCAAGGGACAGCACATCATCCTGCGGCGGTTCGAGGATTACTGGCGCGGCTGGGACGGGGTCAAGAACAACATCGAGCAGGTGATCATCCGCTACATCACCGAGCCCTCGGTGCAGCGACTGCTCCTCGAACGGGGGGACGTGGACATCGCCATGGACATCTCGGTGGACGACTGGGAACTCCTCAAGGGGCGCCCGGGGATCGTCCTGGTGGAGAAGCCCTCCATGCACGCCACTTACCTACGCTTCAACTGTGCCGCCGGCCCCACCGCCGATGTGCGGGTACGCAAGGCCATCCGTGCTGCGCTGGACTACAAGGGCATGATCGAGTACGTCCTGCGGGGCCACGCCGTCCAGATGCAGGGCGCGGCGGCCATCGGGCTCCCGTGCCACAACGATGAGCTGCCCCTGCCCACGCAGGACATGGAGCTGGCACGCAAGCTCCTCGCCGAGGCCGGCTACCCCAACGGCGGATTCACCCTGGAGTACGTGTACGAATCCGGACACGAGGACCGCCGGCGCGTGGGCGAGCTCCTCCAGGCGAGCCTGGCCGAGCTGGGCATCACCCTCAAGATCACCGAGCTCCCCTGGCCGGACCTCTGGGAGCGGGTCTCCGCCGCCGATCCGGAGAGGACGCCCGCCATCGTGGCCAACGGTTGGTGGCCCGACTACGCGGACGTGATCAACTTCCTATACCCCATGTACCACTCCAGCCAGTGGCCTCCGGTGGCCTTCAACATCGGCTTCTACAAGAACGAGGAGGTGGACAAGCTCTTGGACCAAGCACAGGTGGAGACCGATCCCGCGGTCCGCTGCGAGCTCCTGAAGAAGGTCCAGGCCCTCATCTACGAGGACTGCCCGGACATCGACCTCTACCACCTCACCACCCGCATCGCCCTGCGCGACTGGGTCAAGGGCTACGTCTACAGCCCCATCTACACCGAGGGCTTCTTCCTCTACGACATGTGGCTTGAGAAGTGAGGTAGTCTTCGGGGAGGGGCCTCAGCGCCCCTCCCCTTTTTATCGCGATGTGGGCATACCTCGTGCGGCGCTTGGGCTATACGCTCCTCACCCTGTGGGGACTGACCCTGATCACCTTCGTCCTCACCCGGGTGGTCCCCGGCGATCCGGCCCGGATCGCCGCCGGCCCCCAGGCTCGCCAGGAGCAGGTGGAACAGGTGCGGAGGATGTACGGGCTAGACAAGCCCCTGTGGGTCCAATACGGGATCTACATGGCGAACCTGTTGCGGGGGGATTTCGGAAAGTCCCTTTGGTCCAAGCGCCCCGTGATCGAGGACCTCAAAGCGTACTTCCTCCCCACCATGGAGCTCGGCCTCACCGCGGGCCTCCTCTTCTTCTGTTTCGGGGTGCCGCTGGGGATCCTCTCCGCCGTCTACCGCGATAGCCCCCTGGATCACCTCTCGCGCCTCTTCGCCCTGGCGGGCGTTTCCCTCCCGGTCTTCATCTTCGGTCTGGTTCTCCAGCTCATCTTCTACAAGATCCTGGGGTGGTTCCCCGCCGGGGGGAGGATCGATCCCTTCATCTCGGCTCCGCGGCACATCACCGGCCTCTACATCCTCGATAGCCTCATCACCGGGAACTGGAAAGCCTTCATCTCTTCCCTGCATCACATCTTCCTTCCCGCGGTGACGCTGGCCTACGGCTCCTTAGCGGTGGTCTCCCGGATGACCCGGGCGAGCCTCTTGGAGGTCCTGGGGCAGGACTACATCCGCACCGCCCGGGCCAAAGGACTCGCGGAGCGCGTCGTCCTCCTGAAACACGCCCTGCGCAACGCCATGGTGCCCATCCTCACCATCACCGGCCTCCAGATCGGGTCTCTCTTGGGTGGGGTGCTGTTGGTGGAGATCATCTTCTCCTGGCCTGGCCTCGGGACATACGCCTACACCGCGGTGATGGTCCTCGATGTGAACGCCATCATGGCCATCACCCTGGTCACCGGGATCCTCTACACCGGGGTGAACCTCATCGTGGACCTCCTCTACACCGTGGTGGACCCGCGCATCCGCTACCGATGAGGGAGGATATCCGCGCCGTATGGCGGTTCCTGCGCCCGAGCAAGAACCCCCTCGGGTTCCTGGGGGTACTGTTGGTGGTCTCCATTGCCCTGTGCGCCGTGATCGCGCCGTACGTCGTGCCCTATAGCCCCTACAAGGTGAACCTCATCGCCCGGCTCCGGCCACCGTCGTGGCAGCATCCCTTCGGCACCGACGAGCTTGGGCGGGACATCTTCTCCCGGGTTCTTCTGGGGACGCGGATCTCGCTGCAGGCGGCGCTGGTGATCATCTCCCTGTCGCTCCTTTTGGGGACGGTGGTCGGGACGCTGGGGGCCCTGGCGGGGGGATGGGTGGACGACGTGCTCATGCGGCTCACCGACTCCTTCCTCGCCTTCCCCTATCTCATCTTCGCCATGCTCGTTTCGGCGGTGCTCGGGCCCAGCCTCCCCAACGCCATGCTCGCCATCTCCGTCACCTGGTGGCCCTGGTACGCGCGCCTGGCCCGGGGGCAGGTGCTCTCCGTCAAGAACCAGCTCTACGTGGAGGCCGCCCGGGCCGTGGGAGTGGGGGGACTCCGGCTCTTCTTCGTCTACTTCCTCCGCAACGCCCTCTCCCCCCTCATCGTCCAGGCGACCCTGGACGTGGGATACGCCATCCTGCTCACCTCGAGCCTCAGCTTCATCGGCCTGGGGGCACAGCCCCCCACGCCGGAATGGGGCCGGATGGTGGCCGATGGCCGCCAGTACCTCCTCTCGTACTGGTGGGTGCCGATATTCCCCGGGCTCGCCATCTTCGTCACCGTCCTGGGATTCAACCTGATCGGCGACGCCATCCGGGACTTCGCCGATCCGAGGACGCGGCGATGAAACGGGAACTGGTGGCCATAGGCGATATCAACTGGGACATGCTTCTCGTCGTTCCCCGCCTCCCGGGGGCGGACGAGGAGGTGGAATTGGTGGAGATCCACGAGCGCCCCGGCGGGGATGCGGCCAACGTGGCCGTGGCCTTCGCCCGCCTCGGGGGCCGGGCGGGGATGATCGGGGCGGTGGGAACGGATTCCGCCGGCGAGGCCCTGCGGGACCACCTCTCGGCCGCCGGCGTGGACATCGAGCGGGTGCTCGCCGTGGAGGGCCCGAGCGGCCGCGCCTTCTCGCTGGTGGAACCGAACGGGGTCCGGCGCCTCCTCTACACCCGGGGGGCCAACGCCCGGCGGACGCTCACCCCCGCTGACCTAGCCTACATCGAGGGCGCGGCGTGGGTTTACGTGGCGGACCCCCTCCCCGCCACCGTCGAGACCCTGGGCGAGTGGTACCGGAAGAACCGAGGCCTTCCCCGGCTCGCCCTGGACACGGGGTCAGCGGGGGCCAGCAAGGGCCTGGACTACTTCGCCCCCCTCTTTCCCTACCTCTCGCTCCTCTTCCTCAACGAGGGGGAGGCGCGGACCCTCACCGCCCGCAGAGACCTGGAGGGGGCGGCGGATCTCCTGCGGGAGAGATGCCCTTTGGTCGTAGTGAAGCGGGGAAAACACGGGGCCATGGTGGCGACGCGGGACGAGGTCTTCACCGCACCTTCCTTTCCGGTGCGGGCCGTGGACACCACCGGCTGCGGGGACGCGTTCAACGCCGCCTTCCTCCTCGCTCTGGTGCGAGGAAAAAACCTGGAGGAGGCGGCGCGGTGGGGTTGCGCCGCGGGGGCCCTGGTGGCGCAGCGGGCCGGAGCTTACGCGCCAAATATGGCCGAATTGGAGGGCATTTTGACCCAGTTGGGGGGGTGAAATAGATGACGAGATCCCGACTCTGGGAGCTGAACAAGCCGATCATCGGGATGGTGCACCTGCCGCCTTTACCGGGATCGCCGGGGTACGGGGGCGAGCCGCTGGGGGAGATCGTGGGGTTCGCCCTCCGGGAGGCCGAGGCCCTGTGTGAGGGGGGCGTCGATGCCATCCTGGTGGAGAACTTCCACGATTACCCCTATCCCATTGGGAAAGTCCCCGTCCCCACCCTGATCGCCATGGCGGCGGTGGCCCATCGGGTACGGGAGGCGGTGGACATCCCGGTGGGGGTGAACCTCCTCTTCAACGACGCCGAGGACGAGCTTTACCTCGCGTGGTGTCTGGGACTCGATTTCATCCGGGTGGAGGGGTTCGTGGATCTCTTGCTTTCGGACATGGGGCCCCTGCTCCCCGCGGCCCCCGACCTCATGCGCCTGCGACGGACCCTGGGGGCCGAGGGGGTGGCGATATTGGCAGATGTCCAGGGGAAGTACACCCACGCCCTCCCCGCTAGGGACATCGCCGACTCGGCCCGGGACGCCCTGGAGCGGGGCCTCGCCGATGCCGTGATCCTCACCGGGGCCCGGACCGGGGAAGCGGCCCCGCTCGGGCTCGTGCGGCACCTCAAGGAGGAGTTCCCCGAGGCGAGGGTCTTTCTGGGGAGCGGTATCACGCCGGAGAGCGTCCCCGAGCTCCTCGCGGTGGCGGATGGGGCCATCGTGGGGAGCTACTTCAAGCGCGATGGAAACGTGCACAACCCCGTGGACCCCGCGAGGGTGCGGGAGCTCATGGCGGCGGCCCGCCGCATAAGGGAGGGAGGATGAGGGTCCTCCTCGTGGGAAACGGCGCCCGGGAGCACGCCATCGCCGCCGCCCTGGCCCGCTCGCCCCAGGATCCGCGCATCTTCGCCTACATGTCCACCCCGAACCCCGGCATCGTGGATCTCGCCGAGGACTGGACCGAGGGCTCCCTCACGGACATCGAATCGCTCAAACGCTATGCCGTGAAGGTCACGCCGGACCTCGTCGTCTTCGGCCCCGAGGCCCCGTTGGCGGCCGGGGCGGTGGATGCGCTGGAGGGGAAGGGGTTCCCCTGCGTGGGACCACGGAAGGCCCTGGCGCGGATCGAGGCGGACAAGGCGTTCATGCGGGAGTTCATGGCCGAGCACCTCAGGCGGGGCTATCCCCGGTGGTGGACCTTCTCCGACCCCCGGTCCCTGGAGGAGCACCTCCGGGCACACCCCGCTTCGGTGATAAAACCGATCGGCCTCACCGGGGGGAAGGGCGTGAGAGTCCTGGGACGACAGCTACCCGACCTGGAGGAGGCCCTGGAGTACGCCCGCCCCTTCATCGAGCGCGACGGGAGGATCCTCGTCGAGGAGCGCCTCGAAGGGGAGGAGTTCTCGTTGATGGTGTTCACGGACGGGAAGCGGTGCGTCCCCATGCCCCTCGTCCAGGACTACAAATACGCCCGCGAGGGGGATACCGGCCCCATGACCGGGGGCATGGGGTCCTACTCATGCGCCGATCACCTCCTGCCCTTCGTCTCCCGTGCGGACTTCGAGGCCGCCCTGGGGATCGTGGAGGACACGGTGGCGAAGCTGGGGGAGGTCACAGGAGTGCCCTACCGCGGCATCCTCTACGGCCAGTTCATCCAAACCTCTGAGGGGCCTAAGGTGATCGAATTCAACGTCCGCTTCGGGGATCCCGAGGCGATGAACGTGCTTTCCCTGCTCGTCACCGATGCGGTGGAGGTGTTCGCTTCCATCGCCTCGGGGGACCTCATCGGGGAGATCGAGTTCGCCCGCGAGGCCACGGTGTGCAAGTACCTCGTCCCCCGGGGCTACCCGGAGGCCCCGGAAGCGGGACGGTCCTTCACCTTGCCCCTGCAGGAGCTGGAGGCCAAGGGAATCGAAGTGTACTTTGCCTCCGTGAGGGAAGAAGACGGACGTTACCTGACCACCTCCTCCCGGAGCGTGGCCCTCCTCGCCCGCGCTCCGTCCCCGTTCGAGGCCAAGGCCACGCTCGACGGCTTTCTCGCCGAGCACTGCCCCGGGGTCCTTTACTACCGCCGCGATATCCCACGCCTTCCCCCGCAAGCGAACTGAGGTTTGCCGCGTCCCGATCCCGGGTTAACCTTGGGGACGCAATGGCAAAGGAATATAAGCGAATTCTGATAGCCGGGGGGACGGTGGTCACCGCCCGGAGGACCGTGCAGGCGGATGTCCTCGTGCGGGGGGAACGGATCGCCCGGGTGGGGAGGATCCCCGGGGGGGCGGACGAGGTGGTGGACGCCCGGGGACTCCTGGTCTTCCCGGGGTTCATCGACGCCCACGTGCACTTCTCCCTCCCGGTGGCGGGGACACGGTCCTCCGACGATTTCCGCACCGGTCCCCGGGCCGCGGCCCACGGGGGGATCACGTGCTTCCTCGATTTCACCGTGGGGCACCCGGAGGTATCGCTTCCCGAGGCTCTGGAGCGGCGCCTGGAGGAAGCGGTGCCCTCCTGCATCGACTACTCCTTCCGGGCGGAGATGATCGGCTGGACCCCGGAGAGGGCGGAGGAGATCTTCCGCGTGGCGGAGATGGGGGTCCGAGCCTTCAAGTTCTACACCGCCTATTCGGATTCCGGCCGCCGCACCCCCCTTGGGCACCTGCGGGCCGCCATGGAGGCGATCCGGGAGGTGGGGGGCGTGGCCATGGTGCATTGCGAGGCGGACGAGCTCGTGGATCCCGCGGGGGGACCCTTCCCCGCGGCTCGGCCAGCCATCGCCGAGGAGGTGGCCATCGCCGAGGTGGGGATCCTCGCCCGCGAGACCGATTGCCCCACCTACGTCGCCCACATCTCCAGCCGGGCAGGCCTCTCCGTTTACCTGGGGGCGAGGAAGATGGGGGCCCCCCTCATGGGCGAGACCTGCCCCCACTACCTCCTCTTGGATGATCGGGTCTATATGCGTCCCGATGGGCATCTCTTCTCCGTGACACCGCCGCTCAGGCAGCCCGAGGACGCCGAGGCCCTGTGGTGGGCCCTGGGGAAGAGGCTCCTCACGGCCGTGTCCACCGATCACTGCCCCTTCACCGTCTCCCAGAAGGAGATCGGCCGGGACGATCCCTCGAGGCTCCCCTCCGGGCTCCCCGGGGTGGAGCTCCTCCCGGCGCTCCTCTTCTCGGAGGGCGTGGCCAAGGGGAGGATCTCCCCACGGCAGTTCGCCTACTACCTCTCCGAGGGTCCGGCCCGGGCGTTCGGTCTCTGGCCACGGAAGGGACGCCTCGCCCGGGGCGCGGACGCGGACCTCGTCCTCTGGGATCCCCACGCCCGTTGGACGGTGGAAGCGAACGAGCTCCACATGAACGCCGACTTCTCCCCCTACGGGGGAATGGAACTCCGGGGGCGCCCGGTAGCGGTGATGTCCCGGGGGGAGTGGGTGGTGCGGGATGGGGAGTTCGTGGGGCCCGAGGGGCACGGGAGGTTCGTGCCCTGGCAGCGATGAGGGAGCTGGTATTGGTGCGGGGTGCGGGGGACGTGGCCACGGCGGTGGCCATCCGGTTACGTGAACGCGGCTTGGGGGTTATATGCACCGAACTCCCACAGCCTATCGCTATCAGGCGGGCGGTGGTCTTCGCCGAGGCGGTGTACGAGGGGAGATGGGCCGTGGAGGGATATGAGGCGGTGCGGGCCGGGTCTCCCGAGGAGGCCCTGGCACTTGCCGAGAGGGGGATGGTCCCCGTTTTGGCCCCGGAGGGCGACGCGGTGGCGCGATTGCGTCCCGAGGTGATCGTGGACGCGCGGATGGGAAAGCGGAACCTGGGGACACGGATCGACGAAGCCCCCTTGGTCATCGGCCTGGGGCCGGGGTTCACCGCGGGGGTCGATTGCCACGCCGCCGTGGAGACGCTCCGGGGACCCTACTTGGGAAAGGTATATCTCCGGGGCTCCCCCCTGCCCCCCACGCATGCCCCGTGCCCCATCGGTGGCGTCTCCCGGGAGCGGGTCCTGCGGGCGAGACGAGCCGGGCATTTCTTCGGCTACAAGGCCATCGGGGAGCGGGTGGAGAAGGGGGAAAAGGTGGCCTGGTGCAGCGGGGAGGAACTCCGGGCCCTCTGCGACGGCGTCGTGAGGGGGATCCTGCGCTCCGGGATCGAGGTGTCCGCGGGGACGAAGGTGGTGGAGATCGACCCGCGGGGCGATCCGGCGGTCTGCTTCCGGGTGGCGGAACGCTCCTGGCGGATAGCGGCCGGGGTCCTGGAGGCCCTGGACCTGTTGGGCTTTTGAAGCTCGGGAGGACCTAGTTCTCTTCCTTCAAAAAGGCTTTGAAACTTTCGTGGGACGGGCGTGTAATTGCAAGTGGAGGTGGTTGCTCGATGGGACGTGTCCTTCCGATCGTCTTCGTTTTCCTTTGGGCCCTTTACGGGATAGCGCAGTACGGCCCGGGGGAAGGCGGATACGGGGCTGTCTCGCTGCAGTTCTCGGGCCGGTTGGTATCCGCGGGGAGCTGTGTGCAAGAGGCCGCGAACCTGATCCGCTGTCGGGTTCCCGCCGGGACGCAGGGAACGATCCAGCTCACGGCCACCGTGACCCCGGGCTCCTACCCCGTGAGCATCGCTGCGGTCTCCCTCACCTCGTGGGCACGTTTCCGGCCGGCGTCCGGATACGGCACCGCTCAGGCGACCTGTACCTTCCTGCCCCCTGCCGGGGCCGCGAGGAGCACGTTCGAGCTCCGGTTTCGGGCCTCCACGACCGGGGCATACGTGGATCTGGTGGTAATCCTCGAGGTGATAGCCCCGCCCGCGGAATACCGGACCGATGGCCAGGGAGGGTTCTCCGTCCCGGCGGAGGAGCTCCCCGATACGTGGATCACGGGCGCCCTCACGCGCTGCGGGGACGGACCCCTCGCGGATACACCTGTCACCGTACGGTTGATCCCGGTAGAGGGCAAGGCCTCTATCCGGGGCCTGAGCGACATCGGGGCTGTGGAGATCTCCTCCCCCGGGTACGGCACAGCCACGGTCCCCCGGGAGAGGCTTCGGTTCCTCTCCTCCATGGATATCTCCGGGCACGTGCAGCGCACCATCGACGTGGGGACGGTTTGCCTTGGGGTGGGTGAGGCCCCCTACACCCCGCCGATAACCCCGGGCGCCGTTTACGGGGAAACGGGGGCCAACGGGGAGCTCTCGATTTCGCTGGATCCCAAGACGCGGGTTTCCGGACGGTTGAAGGAATGCGGCGGTGGCACCCCTCTGGCGGGGGTTGCCGTGCGATTGACCCCCATGTATGAGAGGGGAAAACTGGTGGGGTTCGAAATCGTTCCCGAGGGATATCCCCCGAGGGCGGTCACCGAGATCCTGCGCCTTTCCCTGTTCAACGTCACGATATACAACCTGGGCGAGGTATGTTTTGGTCCACCTATTGGGGAAGTGGGATGTCGAAAAGTTTCCTTGAAGGTGCTTTCCTTGAACGCCCAGCGACTAACCGCCAACGCGAAGGCGGTCGCGGCGCGAGAACAGGAAATCATGAACTTCATCAAGAAAGGGGGGTCTTATCAGTTTGACATCGTGTGTCTTCAGGAGTGGTTTCAGGATGTAGACGTTGCTGGGATCACAGGGGTGCGGGCTTGGTCCACGGATAAAGGCCCGCTGATCCGGCACTGGATTGGGGCTCGCCCCAATTTAGAAGAGGTGAAAGTGGGTGGCCAGGAGGTGCGGGGCATTCGGCTTATAAACGCGTACCCGAACAGTTACGGTGCGGAGATCATCTTCGGGTCTAATTACGTCGCAGGCCCGGATTGCACCCGCTTCTTGGAGACGCGCATCGATGGTGGGCTGGTCATTTTGGTAAAACCGCCCTACAAGATTATCGCCGCTAGTGCTTTTCTTTTTAGTTCCGGAGAGGACTGGGATGCACACGCGAGCAAGGGGGCACTTTATGCCCGGGTACAGCTTGATCCTGACAATTCGGATTGCTATATCCACGTTTTCAACACCCATTTGCAAGCGGATTATCCCGGCAAAAGTTATGCAGGCATAAGAAAAGCACAGATCGATGAACTAATCGAGTTCATTGGGAAGTGCACTGCCGATGATCAGGACGGCCATCCGGTTGTACTGACGGGGGATTTCAATATCGCCGCACCACGACCGGGGGATTGGGGCAAAGGCTTGGTCCCTCCTGAAGGGAGTGATGTGGACACCCGGAAGCCCACCGAATCCAATGAGTACGCTTTTTTAGAACGGTGGTTACGAGCGCTGGGCTTGAGGGATGCATGGACCGTTCTGCGGCGCAACGACCCCGGATTCACCTGGATAGGGAAAGACTGGAGGACTCGGTTTCCAAGCCCATGGGGCAACCTGGGAAACACATTGGCCACCGAGGGCGGATGGCCAGCTCGATTGGATTATATATTTGTGTTCTCGGGAAGAGATAACTCTCCGATAACCCTTCGTCTCGTGGAAATTCAGCGGAGCCCGGAAAGTACCAGCCCCAAGACGAAGCCCTATCGGTGGCGCCATGGCGGTCAGTGGGTGAACTCGTTCGCGCTCTCCGACCATTTGGGCCTTATATTGGAAGTGGTGGCGGAATAAATAATGTTCAGGGGCCGGAGGAGAGCAGGGGCGGCCGTTGCGGTGGCCGCCCCTGCTTTTGCAGAATTCAGTTCGATGCAGAAATTTTGGTCAGGTCCAAGACGTAGATGGGGTATACGGCCAGGCCCGTAATCCCCGCCCGGGCGGCGATGACGCGGTGGGGATCCTGGATGAAGTAGTTCACAACCTCCCCGGCGATGATGCGCTGCGCCCGTTCGTAGATCTCCCGCCGCCGCTCGGGGTTCATGCAGGTCTTCCCCTCCTCCAGGAGCCGTTCCAACTCCTCGTTCCGCCAGCCGCGGCGGAAGTAGTAATCGGGCCTTTCGGCCCCATAGCCGGTGAGCATGAGGGCCGGGTCCAGGCGTCCGATATGGCCGATCACGGTGAGGTCGTAATCGGCTTGGGTGTAAACCCGCTCGAGCCACGTACCCCAGTCGACGAGCTGTATCCCCGCCCTTATGCCCACCTCTTCGAGCTGGGCCGCGATGAGCTCCCCGGTGCGCACGTGGAACTCGTAGTTGGAGGGCAGGGTCAATGTGGTGATGAACCCTTCCGGGTAACCCGCCTCCGCGAGGAGCTCCCGTGCCCGCCGGGGATCGTGGGGATAGAGGCCCGTCAGGTCGACGTAATAGGGCATCCCCGGGGGGATCGGTCCGCCGATGGGGGTCGCGTATCCCAGGGAGACGAGCTCGATGATCTTTGCCCGGTCGATGGCGTGGGCGATGGCCTGGCGGACCCTGAGGTCCCCGAACGGCTTCCGGGCGTTGTTTATGGCCAGGATCTGTACCAGGTTCATGGGACCGGAGACCACCGTGAACCCCGGCTCGCCCTCCAGGGAGCGGGCGGCCTGGTACGGGATGTCCACGGCGATGTCCACATCCCCGGCCCGCAACGCCAGGACCCGCGCTGTGCCGTCCGGGATGAAGCGGAACGAGATCCTTTCCACACGTGGAACCCCCGGGACGTAGTAATCGGGGTTCCGTTCGAGGACGATCCGATCGCCCGGGCGCCATTCCACGAACCGGTAAGGCCCGGTTCCCACGGGGTGCTCCCCCAGGGGCACGCCCGTGCGGGGCGCCACCGGGACGATGGCCGAATCGGCCTGGGCGAGGATCGCGAGGAAATAGGGTATCGGCCGTTTCAGCCGGAACCGCACCGTGTAAGGATCCACAGCCTCTATGGCCGCGATTTCCGCGTAGTACTCCGGGTGGGGGTTGAGGGTGGCGGGGGCCATCGCCCGGAGGAACGAGTCCCGTACCGCCTCGGCATCGCACGGGGTGCCGTCGTGGAACTTCACCCCCCGGCGCAGCCGGAACGTCCAGGTGCGTCCGTCGGTCGAGGCCTCCCATGACCCGGCGAGTTGTGGATGGATGGTCCCATCCGCCCCCACCTGTACCAGGCACTCGTAGAGGTTGTGATGGAGGATGAG